>JAVHLY010000047.1 GCA_031081585.1 Armatimonadota bacterium | reverse complement strand
ATCTGAACGAACCCTCAGGTCCCCGACACCGAATCGAACAACGCCAACGAAGCGCACAGAACCGAAGGCCACGGCCAACGGCGGAACTCCACAGCGTTCTCAGCCAACCACAACGGTCAGTGCATCCTCCAGGATGGCCAGACCGTCCTCCAGGTCTTCATCGCTGATAGTGAGCGGCGGCAGGAGCCGGACGACGTTGTCGTGGACGCCCGCCTTCAGGATGAGGAGACCACGCTCGTGGCAGGCGCGCAGGACCCGACCGGTTTCCTCGGCGGCCGGTTCCTTGGTCGTGTGGTCGCGCACCAGCTCGAGGGCTGCCATCGCTCCCAGGCCGCGAGCCTCGCCCACCAGCGGGTAGCGCTGGGCCATGGCGGCCAAGCGTGCCTGCATGGCCGCACCCAGACGGCCGGCGCGCTCCAGGAAGGCGGGGTCCGTCACCAGATCCAGCACCGCCAGGGCCGCCGCACAGCTCAACGGGTTGCCGCCGAAGGTCCCTCCCAGGCCCCCGACCACCGGTGCGTCCATCACCTCCGCCCGCCCTACCACCGCAGCCAGCGGCAGCCCGGCCGCCAGCGACTTGGAGAGGACCAGGAGATCGGGAACCACGCCGGCGTGCTCCACGGCGAAGAGCCGTCCGGTGCGGCCAAAGCCGGTCTGGATCTCGTCGGCGATGAGCAGGATGCCGTGGCGGCGGCAGAGCTCCGCCACCGTGGGCAGGAACGCCGGGTGCGGCACCACGAACCCCCCCTCTCCCGCCACCGGCTCCACGATCACCGCCGCCACCTCCGCCGGGTCCACGTGCGTCGCCAGGAAGACCTCCAGCGCCCGCCCCGTGCAGAGGTCGCAGTCGGCCGGGTCCCCGCCGCGGGGGCAGCGGTAGGGGTAGGAGTAGGGCGCCCGGTACACCTCGGGCACGAACGGGCCGAAGCCGGCCTTGTAGGGCCTGACCTTGCTGGTCAGGCTGAGGGCCAGTACCGTCCGGCCGTGGAAGGCGTACTCGAAGCAGACCACGGCGCGGCGCCCGGTGGCGGCCCGGGCGATCTTCACGGCGTTCTCCACCGCCTCGGCGCCGCTGTTCACCAGGAGGACCTTCTTCGCCCCGGTCCCCGGCGTCACGGAGGCCAGCCGCTCGGCCAGATAGAGGTACGGCTCGTACATGGCCACGTGCGCACAGGTGTGGAGGAGGCGGTCCAGCTGGGCGCGCACCGCCTCGAGCACCGCCATGGGCCGGTGGCCGACGTTTACCGTGCCGATTCCGGCGGCGAAGTCGATGAACTCGTGGCCGTCCACATCACGCACCCGGGCACCCTCAGCCTGGGCGATTACCGTAGGGACCGCAGTGGCTACCCCCCGCGGCACGTATTGTTCGCGCAGACGCAACAAGCGCCGGGCCTCGGGTCCAGGCATGACGACTGCGATGCGAGACATGTTCACCTCCCGCCTGAAACAAGCATTGCTGAAAATGTTTGCAGACAACCTGCGCTGAACTCCTGCTTACTGAGTGAAAATCTCGTTGACGGCGTCCGCTGACACATCCAGAAAATGAAATCGGGTTCCGATACGTGTACCAAGTCAACCGGCGGCGCTCCTATGGGCACCTCGAGATTCGAACCCTTATCAGCGGACCGTCTCCTGGCGGATCTTCGGGAGCTGTCCACCATCGGACAGGAGCCATCCGGAGGCATCACCCGGCTGGCCTACACCCCAACGGAACAGGCCGCCCGGAACTGGATCGCCGGCAAGCTGCGGGCGATGGGTTTGGCCGTCTCGGTGGACGCTCTGGGCAACGTGGAAGGACGGCCTGCCCGCAGGCACGGGGGACCTGCCGACGACGTCCTCTCGGGTTCCCACTTCGACAGCGTGCTGCACGGCGGTCGGTTCGACGGGGCGCTCGGCCTGGTCTGCGCAATCCACGCGGTGCAGACGATCCGCGAGGCGGCGCCGGAGGCGCCCGTCGGAGTCGTCGCGTTCGCCGCCGAGGAGTCCACCCGATTTGGCACGGGGTGCCTGGGGAGCCGAGGGCTCGCCGGCGCGCTCGCCCCGGATGACCTCGACCGTCTCGTCGACGATGCCGGCGTCTCCCTGCGGCAGGCGCTGGCCGCGCTGGGCCTCGGAACCCCCGATGTGACGGCAGCGCGGCGTGAGCCGGGAACCTGGGCACGCGCCTTCCTCGAACTGCACATCGACCAGGCCACCGACCTGCAGGATGCTGGGGTGCCCGTGGGCATCGTGACGGCGATCGCAGCCCCGCTCCGCCTGCGGGTGATCGTGGAGGGGATGGCGAGCCACTCGGGGGCTACCCGGATGGCGAACCGGAAGGACGCCCTAGCGGCAGCCGCGGCGGTCATCCTCGCCGTAGAAGGGGAGGGCCGCCGGCTGGAACCGTCAGGCGCCTGGACCACCGTCGGGAACGTCCGCGTGGAACCCGGGGCTTTCAACACCGTCCCGGGACGGGCCACGCTGGACGTGGAGATTCGCGCGGTCGACGACCGGGCGATGGCGGCGGCGATGCGTGCGGTCCAGGGCCGCCTGCGCGGGGTCGCGGCGGACCGCGGCGTCGAGGTCAGCTGGACTGCCGTCTCCCGGTCCACGCCTGCCGTTGTCCCGTCCGCACTGGTGGCCTTGCTGGAGGAGGTCTGTGCCGATCTGCACGTCCAGGCTGTGCCGGTGGTGAGCCGGGCAGCTCACGACGCGATGTACGCAGGGCAGCTGGCGCCTGCCGGCATGCTCTTGGTGCGCAACCGGTCCGGCCTCAGCCACTCTCACTTGGAAGAGGTCGACACGGAGGACATCCTGGTCGGCGCGACGGTGCTCGCCCACGCGATGTGGCGCCTCGCTGACCAAGCCACGGTTTAGCTGCAGCCCCGGCCGACCTAGCCGCCTCAACCGTCAGGTCGGGCGCACCCACCGTCCCCACCCTCGAGGGCCGACCACTTCGCCCTGCCGCATGACGACGCGGCCCCGGATGAGGGTGTAAACGGGCAGCCCCCGAAGCCGTATCCCGTCGAACAGCCGGGCCGTCGCCGCGGCCTTGGTGTGCATCCGGCGATGGTCCTGGATCCGCTCCGCGTGCAGGTCCACGATCACCAGGTCCGCGTCCGCTCCCACCGCCAGGCGTCCTTTGCGCGGCCAGAGTCCGAAGAGGCGCGCGGGGTTCTCGCTCGTGAGCCGGACCAGTGCCGGCAGCGACAGGCGGCCCGCGTGGACGTGAGTGAGCATGAGGGGAAGCAGCAGCTCCAGCCCGGCGATCCCTGAAGGGGCCTGGAAGATGTCGTCCGCTCCGCGCTGCTTCTCCTCGAGGGTGAATGGAGCGTGGTCGGAGCCGATGACGTCCACCAAGCCGGCACGCACCGCTTCCCAGAGCTGCTCGACCGTCTCGCGCGGGCGTAGAGGCGGGTCGCTCTTGGCGAGCGGGCCCCATGCTTCGAGGGTCTCCTCGCTGAAGGTGAGGTAATGCGGGCAGGTCTCTACCGTGGCCCGGACGCCACGGTCACGCGCTGCGGCAACCAGGTCGACGGCAGCGCGGGTGCTCAGGTGAGCGAACTGGATGCGCGTGCCGACGGACGCGGCGAGCGCCAGGCACTGCGCCACCGAGGCCACCTCGGCGACTTCGGGCCGTGCCGCCGCGTGGGCGGGCCCCCCGCGCAGCCCTTGGGCCCGCACGCGCGCGTACGCTGCGTCCAGGACTTGTTGCTCTTCAGCGTGGACCACGTGGAAGCGGCCGGTGCGGGCCGTCTCCGCCATCGCCTGCCACATCCCACCGGCGTCGGGACAGCAGATTCCGAGAAACTCGCCCTCACGACCGGGGAAGGCCCGTGTGCGGAAGGTCTTGAAGGCAACGGCCCCCGCCTCAGCCAGGGGGAGGAGGTCCGCCAGGTTGTCTGCGCTCGCACCGCCGTAGAGCCCGAAGTCCACATAGGCGCGGGGCTGGACTCGCGCTGCGCGCGTGACCAGGACGCCCGCGGCGTTCACTGGCGGGGAGGCTGTCGGCATCTCGAGGACGGTGGTGACTCCGCCAGCCGCCGCCGCGCGGGTGCCGGTCTCCCAATCCTCCCGGTCGGTGTTGCCCGGCTCTCGGAGGTGGGTATGGGTGTCGATGACGCCGGGGAGGACGTACAGTCCGTCGGCATCGAGCACCTCGCGGGCGGGGGGCATGGCGTCGTCGCGGTCGAGGGCGGCGATGGTCTCGCCCTGCACCGCCACGGCCAGCCGGCGTGCGCCGTCCGCGGTGACCACGGTGCCGCCGCGGATGACGAGGTCGACGGTCATGTTTACCCCGCCCGCGGGTCATCCGGTCGTCCGGGCGGCCTGCCTCTCCCGGACGTCGAGGCGCTGCCTGGCCCGCGGGGCGCGGCGGGCGCCCCTGGGAAGAGGAACGCCGGTGTGCTGGCGCACCAGGAGCGAGACGTCCCGGAGGGGCTGCGGGCGGATACCCGTGCGCACGCCGTAAAGGGCCGCCAGCACCATCATGACCTCAGGGAGCGATGTGGCCAGCGGTGGCCGATCGCCTTCATAAGGTCGCGGACCGTGTAGCCGCTGCCGGAGAAGCCTGCCTGTAAGCTTCGCAGGGTGGAATCGACGATGCAGGTTTCCGGCGGGAAGTTGAGCGCCGCCCGGACCTCGAGGTCGGCATTGCACGCGGAGTGGCCCATCGGTTTCCGCGGGTCGGGGCTCAGCCGAGCGCCAGGAGCCGGTGCGTGGCGCGCAGGCAGACGTTCTGGACGACGGGGATGCCGGCCGCCTCCAGTCGGCGCGCCGCCTCGGGGTGCTCGATGCCCACCTGCATCCAGAAGAGCTTCGGGCGGGGTGAGAGGGCCAGCGCGTCCTCGGCAATGGGTGGCACCCCGTCGGACCGGCGGAAGACGTCTACGATGTCCACCGGCACGGGGACCTCGCGCAGCGAGGCGTAGACCCGCTCACCGAGGATCTCCTGCCCGGCGTAGCGCGGGTTCACCGGGATGATGCGGTACCCCGCCTGCTGCAGGTAGGCGGCCACCCCGTAGCTCTCGGCGTCCTCGTCGGCCGAGAGGCCGACGACCGCCACCGTTTGCACCTCGCGCAACAGCCTGCGCAGCGCCTCGAACTCCAGCACCGTCCGGCCTCCTCCGCGGTCCTCCCGCAGGTCGACGACGGCCGCCCCGGTCAGGTCGCACAGCCGGCCGGGCGCGATCGGGAAGACCGCCTGCGGCGTGCCCGCCGCCGCGTAGACGACCGGATGCGGCAGCAGGTCGCGGTCCATCACCACCGGCAACGGCTGCCGGTGCCCCACCGGCGGGACGCCCCCGATGGCGAAGCCCGTGGCCTCGCGCACGGTCTCGGCGTCTGCCTTGGTCACGGTCCTCGCCCCGACCGCCCGGGCCAGCTTCTGGAGGTCCACCCGATTGGCCCCTGAGACGAGCGCCAGGACGGGACGCCCATCGGCCAGGAACACCAGCGACTTCACGATCTGCGCCGGGGTCGTGTCGACGGCCCGCGCGGCCTCTTCGGCGGTGCGCGTGCCCGCCGGGAACTCCAGCACCTCTGGCTCGATGCCGTGGGTGCGCAGCGCCTGCCGCACCCGATCGATGGCCATGCCCCATCTCCCTCCCAATCTCTCTCTACTCTACCGAAGCGTCGGGTCCGGTGCGACTGCGCGGCGATGCGAACGCACGTACGATCCGGACCCTGCTCCCTTCGAACTTCCGGACGCCGCCCCTTCGAAGACGGGAGAACTGGGGCTTCCGCTGCGGCCACCCGTGGCTGCGCGCCCCTCGCTGTCGGTGTAGGCTGGAGCCGTAGACGCACCGCCATGCGCTGGGCCCTCCTGCCGATCATCGCGCTGCTCCTCAGGAGCCTCCTGCCATCCCCGGCTCCCGCCGCCCCAGGCGCCCGCGCCACCGTCGAGCTCCTCGGTGTGGCCCATGGGCTGGCGGACAGGCAGTTCACGGTCACGGGGACGGTCCGGAACGCGGGGCCGCTGGCGGTGAGTCGCCTCGTCATCGACGTGTGGGGTTACGGCCCGCAGGGTGACCTGGCGGCGTTCGGCAGCGACGGCATCCCCTGGATCCTGGCGCCGGGGGAGAGCGAAGCCTTCCGGGCGGTGCTGCCGCTCGGCCGTACCCTGATCCGCAGCTACCGCCTCGCCGTGACCGACGCGCGCCCGCCGCTCGTCGACCCGCCGGTGCTCACCCGCACCGTTGAGGCGGGGCTGTACACCGCACTGGCGCTGCGCGAGGTCCGGGTGGTGACGGAGGTCCGGCCCGGCACGGTCACGCTGCGCGCGCTGCCCGGCGACCTGCCGGTCGCCCGCGTGCGTGCTCGCCTGACGGTGCTCGTCCACGACGGCGCCACCCTGGTGATCCACACCATGCCCGTCCCCCTGGTCGTCGGCGAGGTGCTGCGGGTGGGGTTCGCAGGTCCGGTGGTCCGAGTGCTCGCCGTGGAGGTGACGGGCGTCGACTTCGAGGCCGCCTGGTCAGGGTGGCTGCCTCGCACTCCGCCGGATGCGTAAGAGAGCCATGCCGAGGAGCCTCCTCCTCGCCCTGATGTGGCTCGCCGCCTTCAACTGCCGGGCTCCGCTGGTCGCAGCGGGTCCGCTCCTCCCGCTGGTCCTCCGCGATCTGCACCTCTCGGCCACGGCGGCGGCCGGCCTCACGGCGCTGCCCCTGCTGCTTATGGCCGCGCTCTCCGTCCCTGCCGGCCTGCTCAATGACCGGGTCGGGCCGGTGCCGGTCCTCCTCTTCGCGCAACTGGGGATCGCCGTGGCCGGCGGCCTGCGCGGGCTGCTCACCGCTCCCGTCGTCCTGCTGGGCCTCTCCGCGGTCCTCGGCGTGGGGATCAGCCTGAGCCAGCCCGCGCTGGCCCGCCTCGCCAGAGCCGTTCCCGGCGGGAGCGCCGGGGCCACCTCCGTCTACGCCACCGGCATGCTCGCAGGAGCGCTGGCCGCCGTCAGTGCCTCGGCCACTGTGCTCCTCGTCGTCCTCCACACGTGGCAGGCGGTCTTCCTCTTCTGGGGGGCGCTGGGACTGGTCCCAGCGCTGGGATGGGCGGTGCTGACACGGAACGGTCTGCCCGGCGCACAGCTGTCCGCGGCGAACCGACGGGCCGGCCCGGGGTGGGTGGTGTCGGGGCTGTGGCCGGTCGCGGCGGCGTTTAGCGCGCAGGCCCTGGTCTTCTACGGGCTCGTCACCTGGCTCCCCGAGTACTACGTCTCCCAGGGATGGAGTGTGGGCCGGGCATCGCTGCCGATCAGCGCGCTGTCGCTCTGCTCGATCCCGGCGGCGCTCCTGACGCCCCGGCTGGTGCGCGGTGCCCGCGGGTACCGTCGGGGTCTGGTGGCGGCGGGCACGGTGACCACTGTGGGGGTGCTGGGCGTGCTCGGACCGGCAGCCGGGGGCATCCTGTGGGGGAGCCTGATCGGGATCGGGACGAGCCTGGCCTTCACCCTGTGCCTGGCGGCAGCGGCGGAGCTGGCGCCGGTGGACCGCGTCGGAGCGGCGACCGGAGCCGTCCTCACGGCGGGACAGCTCGCCGCCGTGGCGGGGCCGCTGGTGCTCGGGATGCTGCGCGACACCACAGGAGGGTTCACCGCGGGGTGGGTAGGGTTGGTGGCCGTCAGCCTGGGGCTGGGCGCAGCCGGTCTGGTCACCCCCGCACGCCCGGCTCCCGCCGCCCCATCGCCCGCCTCGGGGGAAGCGCCCGCCTGGTGAGGACGTATGGGTGAGGACGTATGATGGACGTACGTCAGCGGGAGGGCGGGACATGGCCGATCAGGTACGGCAGGTGGAGTACTTCTACGTGACCGTGCCGGACAGGCCCGGGGAGAGCTACCGGGTGCTGTCGGCGTTGCGCGACGCCGGCGTGCTGCTGCTGGCCTACCACGCGTTTCCCACGGGAGGCGGGCAGGCACAGATCGACCTCGTGCCGGCCGACATCGGCGCGTTCCGGCAGGCAGCCCAGGCCGCCGGGTTGAGCCTGGTGGGCCCGAAGCGCGCGTTCTTCATCGAGGGGGAGGACCGCGTGGGTGCGGCCGCCGAGCACGCGGGGAAGCTGGCCAACGCCGGGATCAACATCGTCGCCGCCACCGCGCTTGGCGCGGGCGCCGGCCGGTACGGCATGCTCATCTGGGTGCCCCCGCAGGATTACGCGAAGGCGGCGACCGCCCTGGGAGCGGCCTGACGCTGGTCGGCTCCCTGGGCCGATCCGACCTCCCCGCCTCCACCCCGGCCCCCCGGCAGCCGAGGTACATGACCGGGGCCTGGATCGGCGTCCAGGCGACCGCAACCGACGGACCACGCAATAAATAGGCCCTCCGGACTGGTCTTCTGTCGTAGGCTCCGGCGCGCCCGCAGATCGCACCGGTGAGGCAAGTCCGCCAGCGAGCATCCCGGGGTGAGCGCTCGACCGGCAGGCCTGGCGCCCGTCCCGCCGAGGGAGGCGATGACGATGATCGACCGGAGGGCATTCCTGAAGCAGGCCGGCCTGGGCTCACTGGCCCTGGGGGCCCTGCCGGCGCTGGTGGACGCCTTCGCCCAGCCCGCACTGGCGCAGAGCCAGCGGGCCTTCGTCTTCCTGGCCGTCAGCGCCGCGGGCACCGGCGCGGGACAGCACCTGATCGCGATGGGAGGCCGCGGCGTGTTCGATCCGGCGAGGGGGCCTTCCTCGCCGGTGGAGGGCGGCGGGAGTTTCTTCCACTTCCAGCCCGCCGCCACTCCTCCGTTCCCCCTGGTGGGGTCGGAGACGTGGAAGGCCAGGTTGCTCGTGAGCTTCCGGGAGCTCGGGACCTACGGCGGGGCAGCCGCCGGCGTCGGCCAGTTCGTCGTCGACATCCAGCGGCTCCGCCCGTCGGCAGCTGTCTTCCGCGGCGCCGTCCTGACCATCTACTGCAACCTTGGACCCGCGGGGCTCCAGACCGGCGAGGTGGAAGGCTACACCCTCAGCATCCCCGGCACGGACTTCGCGGCCGGCGGGACTCCCGGGCCGTTCCGCCAGATCCCGCCGATGGGGGTAGGTCTGACGGTCTTCCAGTTGCCGGAGGCGTTCGTGTAGGCGTCACGCGCCGCTCGGACGGGCCCCGGCTGCACCCGGCCACTGCCCACGCGCCGCCGGCGGGTCGCGTACAGGTTCGCCGCGGCGCATGAGCCGCCGCAGGCCCTCGGGGTCGCGGATCACGATCTGACGGCGGTCGACGTCGATCAGCCGCTCGCCCCTGAACCGGCTGAGGATGGTGGTCACGGTCTCCCGGGTGGCCCCTACCATGTTCGCCAGGTCCTGGTGCGTGAGCCGGAGCGTCAGGCGGATCAGGCTGTCTTCGCGCACGCCGTATTCCTCGCCCAGTCGCAGCAGGACCGCCGCCAGGCGCCCGGGGACGTCCCGGAAGACCAGGTTCTCGATCTCCTCCTCGGCCAGGCGCAGGCGCTCCGCCAGGACGCGGATCAACCGCAGGGCGATCTCGGAGTTGCTGCGCAGGAGCTGCTCCAGGTCCTCCTTGGGCACCCCGCAGACCACCGTGTCCTCGAAGGCCTCGGCCTGCAGGGGATGCCGTTCACCGAGCAGCGCCCGCTCCCCAAACAGGTCCCCGGGCTCGAGCAGGGCCAGGATCTGCTCCCGTCCCTCCGGGGACGTCGTGGAGAGCTTCACCCGTCCCTCCTTGATGAGGAAGACCATCGCCGATTGCTCGCCCGGCTGGAGGATGACCCGCCCGCGGGCGTAGGTGCGCATCGACGCGCGCTCGGCCAGCCGGCGCATCTCGGCCTCGGGGAGGTCGCGGAAGACGAAGGCCCCGCGCAGGTACCAGGCCTTGTCTTTGAGCGGCGGTATGGCCCATCCCCCCTGCAGGGGTCCGCTGGGACACCCCTCGACTCCAAGATAACCGATACCGGTCACGGGACATTCCGGACCTGCCTGGTGCGACCGCAGCTGGCGCGACACGCGATCCGGCCGGGGGGCTAGTGGGATCCCCCCGAGCCCGGGGGAGGAACGTAGATCTGGCTGTTGGGGTAGAAGTCGAGCCAGGCCCAATCGAAAGCGGAGCTGTGCGGGATGACACGCAGCGCCTCCCCGCGCAGCGGGCCCTCCCGAGCCAAGCCGCGGACCGGGTCCCAGACGGTCTCCGTCTCCCGATCCACCAGGTGCTCGCCCCGCAAGGCAAAGGTCAGGGTGCCCCTGGTGGTCGCCCGTGAGAACGTCTGGACGCGCCGGACCCGGCGATCTGCAACCACCAGAACGGGAAAGGGGCCTACCCGATCGTTGATCACCCGCAGCCGGACGGCATCGATGTACCGGTAGGCCTTGCTGTGCCCGCCGAGGGCGATGCCGACCACGAAGTCATCCCGGGGGCGCTCCGGAAAGGCGAACAGGCCTGCACGCTCGGCCAGGACCAGGGTGTCGGGGTGCTCGGCGCGCCAGGTGCCCCAGGGTACCAGGGCCGAGGGTAGGACCGCTAGCATTGTCCCCCGGAGCGGGCCGACGAGGGCCTGGCCGATCGGCTGCGACCAGATGGAACGTGTCCCGTGGTCCCACCAGGTCATGGCCCGCATGTAGAGCCACCCCTGGTTGCCGAAGACCATCGCCTTGCCCTGGATCCGCCGGTCATGCACGAGACCGGTGTAACAAAGTGGTCACCAGGTGACCAGGATAGGAACCCCCCGGAGCTCGTCGTTCACCATCTCCCGGGTGTTGAGCACGGCGATGGGGTAGGCTTTGGCCCCTCCGCCCCAGGCCACTCCGAGGACCAGCTCGTCATCGCGCAGCCGGGCCTGAGACGCCGGCAGGAATGTCGGGTCGTAGATGGGGAGGATGGCGTCGCGGGGCAGCACCCGATGCATGCGGGCCAGGACGGCCTCCTCGTCCGGCGAGGAACCGTGAGGCGCAGTCTGCGGCGACCCCGTGGGGGCGGGACGGCCCCCCAGCCGGACGAGGAGTACCAGCCCTACCGCCAAGGCCACGAGTCCCAGGAGCCAGCTGGTCGGCAGCCTCATCGTGGGCCCAGTGTAGGCCCTCTCGGGCGAACTGACTGTGGTCCATCCCACAGGCGCAACGAGGACCGCAGGGAGCGCCCTGTAAGCCCCATGACATTCGCGGCGGCGTGCGGCGCCTACCGTGAACAGCAACGACCCCACCGCGTGACGGCCGGGGATACGACACCGCAGGAGGGAGACGGAGATGGCCCAGCCCTACTGGCAGTGCAGCGTGTGTGGATTCCAGGCCCAAAACGAGGAGGAGAAGCAGCGGCACCTGCGGGAGGCCGCCAGCGAGCCCCGACACCAGGAGGCGATGAAACAGGCCGGCACGGAGCCGCGCTCGTGACGGTCTAGACCTGCCCGGTCTGCGGCTACCAGGCCGGGGGCGAGGTGGCCGGACAACGGCACGTCGCGCTGCTCCCGCTCGGGCTCAGCGCCAGCCATTCGCTGGTGAGGGTCCACGAGCAGATCCGCTGGCTGCAGCGTCTCCTTGCGCCACTTTGACCTGATCGTCATCGGCACGGGCTCCGCCGGGAGCAGCGCGGCCTACGCGGCACGCCGAACGGGTGCGCGCGTGGCCGTCGTGGAACGCGACCGCCTGGGCGGTGAATGCCCGCACTACGCCTGCATCCCTACCAAGGCCATGCTGCGCTGCGCCCGGGTGTACCGGATGGTCAAGCGCGCCGGGGAGTTCGGTGTCCGGGTTGCCGATGTCGGCTTCGACTGGTCGGTAGTGGCGGCGCGGCGGGACCGCATGGTCAACCTGGTCACGGGGGAAGAGCGCCGGTACGCCATGGCGTTCGAGCAGGCCGGAATTGCCGTCCTCCGCGGCACGGCGCGCTTCGTGGCGGAGTACACGCTGGACGTGGACGGAGAGCGCCTGGCGGCCCGGCGCTTTGTTATCGCCGCGGGCAGCCTGCCCGCCGTGCCGGACATCCCGGGCCTGCGGGAAACCGGATTCCTGACGAACCTGGAGGCCTCGCGGGCCACGACGCTGCCGGCCTCCGTGGCCATCATCGGCGGCGGACCGGTGGGGGTGGAGTTTGCGCAGATCTACGCCGGCTTCGAGGTCCCGGTGGTGCTGATCGAGCAGGAACCGCAGCCCCTGCCTCGGGAGGATCCGGAGATCGCCGTCCTGCTCCGGCAGTTCCTGGAGGACGCGGGCGTGCGGGTGCTGACGGGCGCGCAGGTGCTGCGCACGGACCGTGAGGACGGCCGCAGGCGGCTGCACGTGCGCGTCGGAGAGCGGGTCGAGGTGGTGGAGGCGGCGGAGATCCTGGTGGCCGTGGGACGCCGCCCCGCCGTCGACGAGCTGGAGCTCTCCCGTCCCGGCGTGCAGGTCGATCCGCGCGGCGTGGTCACCGACCCCAGCCTGCGCACCAACCTCCCCCACATCTGGGCCGCAGGCGATGCGGTTGGCCGTCTCCGCTTCACCCACGTCGCCGCCTACGAGGGACACCTGGCCGGGATGAACGCCACGGCCGAAACGGCTACGGTGGAGGATCTGCGTGTCGTCCCACGCGTGACCTTCACCGATCCCGAGGT
>JAVHLY010000046.1 GCA_031081585.1 Armatimonadota bacterium | reverse complement strand
GCTAGAAGGTGAAGCCGACCCCCACCAGCAGCGACGGCTGGCGCAGGACGTTGCGCGCGCCGAGCGACAGCCGCCACCCCGGGGTCACCTGGTAGCGCGCCACCAGGTCGAGGGTCGGCTGGTTGACGTTGTAGAGATCCAGGCCCATCCCCACCGCCGGGCCCAGGCGGTAGTCGAGGCCCACGCCCACCTGGGAGTCGAAGACGCCGGCGCGCCAGGCCAGGTCGGTGGAGAGGCGTTGCCCCACCTGCAGGACGAGACCGTTGGTGCCGCCGATGTCGTGCAGCCCCAGCCGGTAGAAGCGGGGCGCGTCGGGGAAGACCGCCAGCGTGAGGCCGTGCCCGGCGCGGGGCCCCCCGACCCACACGTCGTACTCCACCCGCGCCAGCGTGTGGACCGTGAGGGGCCCCTCGGGCAGGGCGCCCCCCACCCGCTCGACCACGCCGCTCACCCGCTGCACCACCGCCCCGGCCCGCCGCACCACCTCGCGCGCCTCCTGCACTGTGGCGCGCGCCTCGTCCAGCGTGCGCTGCGCGGTGCGGGCGGTCTGGGGGTTCACCACGCGCTGCAGGTCCGCGGCCATCTGCTCGGCCCGCCGGCTGGTGCGGCGGGCGGCGGCGGCGGTCTCCCGGATGTCCCGGGCGAGCTGCCCGTCGCCGGTGGTCTGGCGTACGAAGGCCTGGAGGGCCTCCGCGGTGGCGGCCAGGGTGGCGCTCATGCGGCGCAGGTCGCCCGCCGCCAGCGTCACGTCGCGCGCCACCAGCCCTTCCAGGCGGCGGGTGGTGCGCTCCACCGACTCCGCCGCGCGGCGGGCGGCTCCGGTGGCCGCCTCGGCGCTGCGCAGCGTGGCCTGCAGCTGGGCGCGCAGCGCCGGATCCCCCACCAGGCTGTTGAGGTGGTCGAGGAGGGTCTGGGCGCGGTCGGCCAGGTCCTCGACCCGCCGCGCCACGCCCTCCACCGTGAAGGGCTCCTCCCCCTGCACCTCGATGCCGGCCGGCAGGCTCGGCGCGCCGGGCGGGCCCGGGGTGATCTGCACGAAGCGGTCCCCGAGGAACCCGGTCATGGCGATCTGGAAGCGCGACCCTTCGGGGATGCGCACGCCGCGCTCGACGAGGATGGTGACGCGTGCCTGGTTGGTGGGGTCGAGGTCGGTGCGCACCACCCGGCCGACGGTGACCCCGGCCATGCGCACCGGGGCGCCCACCTCGATGCCGGCGGCGTTCTGGAAGATGATGCTCAGCGCCGTCCCCCGCGGCCGGATGACGTCCTGCTCGCGCAGGAAGAGCACGAGCCCGAGCAGCAGGATGAAGGCCAGCACCGTGGCCAGCCCGACGCGGGCCTCCGGGCTCATCGCCGCACCACCGCCGCCGGCGGGATCACCTGCGCCCGCAACCCCAGGAAGCTCTGGACCTCCGGCCGCGGGTCGGCCGCCACCGCCGGCGGCGGCCCCACCGCCACCAGGCGCCCCTCCCACAGCAGCGCCAGGCGGTCGCCCACCCCGAAGGCGGTCTCCAGGTCGTGGGTGACGATCACAGAGGTCACGGCCAGCTGCGCGCGCAGCCGGGCGATCAGCGCGTCGACGGCGCGCGCGGTGAGCGGGTCGAGCCCGCCGGTGGGCTCGTCGTAGAGGATGAGCTCGGGGTCCAGGGCGAGCGCCCGGGCGATCCCCACGCGCTTGCGCATGCCGCCGCTGAGTTCGGCGGGGAGGCGGTCCTCCACCCCTTCCAGGTCGACCAGCCGCAGCTTGGCTGCGACGATGCGGCGGATCTCCTCCTCGGCCAGGCGGCGGTGGCGGCGCAGCGGGAAGGCGACGTTCTCGCCCACCGTCAGCGAGTCGAAGAGCGCCGCCGACTGGAAGACCACCCCGATGCGGGTCCGCAGGCGGTCCCAGGTGGCCTCGTCGGCGTCGTGCACCGGCAGGCCCCACAGGACGATCTCGCCGGCGTCGGGGCGGAGCAGGCCCACCAGGTGCTTGAGCAGGACGCTCTTGCCCGCCCCGCTCGGTCCCATGATGACGAAGCTCTCCCCCTCGTGCACCGTGAAGGTCACGTCCCGCAGCGCCTCCACCCTCCCCAGGCGCTTGCTGAGGCCCCGCACCTGGAGGATCGCCTCGCCCGCCGCCGCTGGCCCGGTCCGCTGGTCCGCCATCGGCCCCGTCACCCTCGGGCCCGTCCCCCTCAGAAGAGCACCAGGTCGAGGAAGTAGTTGCACACCAGGATGAGGACGATGGCCGTGACCACGGCCCCGGTGGTGGCCCGCCCCACCCCTTCGGCGCCGCCGGCGGCGGCCAGGCCCCGGTAGGCGCCGATGAGGGCGATGATCACCCCGAAGGCGGCGGCTTTGCCCAGCCCGCTCACCAGGTCGTAGGCGTCGAGGAAGCGGCGCACCGAGGCCAGGTAGACGGGCGGGCTCACGCCTCCCGAGGCGGCGATGAGCAGGCCGCCCAGGAACCCGGCGGCGTTGGCGAAGACCGTCAGCACCGGCAGCATCACCAGCCCCGCCAGCAGGCGCGGCACGACCAGGTAGCGCACCGGGTCGGTGGCCAGGACGCGCAGGGCGTCGAGCTGCTCGGTGACGGCCATCGTCCCGATCTCCGCGGCGAAGCCCGCCCCGATGCGCCCGGCCACGGTGACGGCGGTGAAGACCGGCGCCGCCTCCCGCGCCAGGGAGAGGCTCACCAACCCGCCCACGAACCCCTGTCCGCCGAGCCGGATGAGCTGACGGGTGGTCTGGAAGGCGAGCACCATCCCGGAGAAGGCCCCCGTCACCAGGATGATGGGGATCGACTCCACCCCCACCCGGGCCATCTGCCGGACGGTCTGCGGCCACTCCAGCGTCCCCCGGCCGATCCAGCGCGCCGCGCGCCCCAGCAGCAGGGCGACGGCGCCGGTCTCGTGGAGGAGCTGGAGGGTCTGTCGGCCGAGCCGGTCCAGGGTCCCCTCCAGGCGAGCCTGTGCCATTGTCGTCCCGTCTTCAGGGCATTTCGGGCGCCCAGGGGGTTTTTCCCGCTGCGCTCGATTGACCCACCCCAGGGCCGATGCTATACTCCACCCGGTCTCGACCAGGGGTCGGGGTCGACCGTTGGGCGGCCTCTCGGCCGCTCTTGTCTATTCAGGGCCATGCCCGGAGACGGGGGCGGCGAGTCGCTCGTCGGGCGAGTTGTCTGTAATGTAAGTGGAGGGACGAGCCGCATCGACAAACAGCCAAGGGTCAACGAGCGCATCCGGGCCCGCGAAGTGCGGGTGATCGGCACGCAGGGTGAACAGCTCGGCATCATGTCGACGCAGGAGGCCCTCCGGCGCGCTCAGGAGGCGCAGCTCGACCTCGTCGAGGTGGCTCCCACCGCCAACCCGCCCGTAGTCAAGATCATGGACTACGGGCGCTACAAGTACGAGCAGGCCAAGCGGGACCGCGAGGCCCACCGCAAGCAGCGCGGCGGGGACCTGAAGGGCATGCGCATGAGCCCGAACATCGGGGAGCGGGACTTCGCGGTCAAGACGCGGCACGTGCATGAGTTCTTGAAGGAAGGACACAAGGTGCGCGTGGCCATGTGGTTCCGCGGCCGGCAGATGGCCCACCCCCGCGTGGGGGAGATGCTCCTGCGGCGGCTGGCCGAGTCGGTGGCCGACGTGGGCACCATCGAGAGCCAGCCGCGCCTGGAGGGGCGGAACATGATCATGGTCCTCTCCCCGCGGAAGTCGGGGTAGGCCGCACGGGACGCAGCGACATGCCCAGGGCGAAGACGCACCAGGGGACGGCCAAGCGGATCGGGCGCACCGGCACCGGCCGACTGACCCGCGGGCGCCAGCAGAGCGGCCACCTCATGGTCAAGAAGCGGCCCAAGCGCCGCCGCTCGCTGGGCCGGCGCGTGCCGGTCCACCCGGCCGACGAGGCCCGGGTGCGCCGGCTCCTGCCGGGAGCCTGACGGCCGGGGCGCTGCAGGAGTGAGGGACCGATGGCACGCGTGAAGCGCGGCGTGACGACGCGCCGCCGCCACAAGAAGATCCTGAAGCTGGCGCGCGGCTACTACGGGGCCAAGTCCCGCTGGTTCCGGGTGGCCCACCAGTACGTCATGCGGGCGCTGGCCCGGGCCTACCGCGACCGGCGCCTGCGCAAGCGGGACTTCCGGCGCCTGTGGATCCTGCGCATCAACGCGGCCGCCCGCCAGGAGGGGCTGCCCTACGGGCGGTTCATCGCCGGGCTGCGTCGCGCCGGGGTGGCGGTGAACCGCAAGGTCCTGGCCGAGCTGGCCACCACCGACCGGGCCGCCTTTGCCGCGCTGGTGGCCCGCGCGCGCGCCGCCGAGGCGAGCCCCCCCGACGGGGCCGTCCCGGCCGCCTCCAGGGAGGGGAGCGACCGCTAGCGGCCGGGCCCGGGCCGGGGGCCCAGGGGGACGGCCATGGCGCACCCCTCCACCGGTTCTCCGCCCACCCCACCGCCGGCCGGATCGTCCACGGCCACCGCCCCGGGCGCCGGCCGCCTCCCCTGGGAGCGCTGGCCGGGGTTCCGCCCCCGCCCCCTGCTGGCCCGGATCACCCTCTCCCCGGCGCAGACCATCCTGGTCGGCTTCGCCGGGCTCATCCTCGTCGGCACCGTGCTGCTCATGCTCCCGGCGGCCACCGAGGACGGCCGCCCCACCCCCGCCCTGGACGCGCTCTTCACCGCCACCTCCGCCACCTGCGTGACCGGCCTGGTGATCTACGACACCGCCGACCACTGGTCCACCTTCGGGGAGCTGGTCATCCTCGGCCTCATCCAGCTCGGCGGCTTCGGCTACATGACCTCCACCATCCTCTTCGCCCTGCTGCTGGGGCGGCGCATCGGCCTGCGCGAGCGCGTCCTGCTCCAGGAGAGCGTGAGCTACGGGCAGCTCGGGGGGGTGGTGCGCTTCACGCGCACCCTCATCCTGGTCACCCTGGCCATCGAGGGGGCGGGGGCGCTCCTGCTGGCGGCCCGCTGGATCCCCACCGAGGGGCTGGGCCGCGGGCTGTACTGGGGGGTCTTCCACGCCGTCTCCGCCTTCAACAACGCCGGCTTCGACCTGCTGGGGGGCTTCCGCAGCCTGACCCCCTACGTCACCGACGTCCCGGTCAACCTGACGCTGGCCGCGCTCATCGTCCTCGGCGGGCTGGGCTTCGGCGTGCTGCAGGACGTGACCAACCGGGACCGGCGGCTGGCCCTGCACACGCGCATCGTGCTGGCCACCACCGCCGCCCTGCTGGCCGCCGGGACCGCCGCGGTGCTGCTCTTCGAGTTCGCCAACCCCCACACCCTGGGGCCGCTCAGCTGGCCCGGCAAGGTCCTGGCCGCCTTCTTCCAGAGCGTCACCCCGCGCACGGCCGGGTTCAACACGGTGGCCATCGGCCAGCTCTACGACCCCACGCTCATGCTCATCATCGTTCTGATGTTCATCGGCGGCTCGCCCGGCGGCACCGCCGGCGGGATCCACACCACCACCTTCGTGGCCCCGATGGCGGTGATCCTGGCCATGCTGCGCGGCCACCCCGACCCGGTGCTCTTCCGCCGCCGGCTGCCGCCGGTGATCGTCTACAAGGCGGTGACCATCGCGCTGCTGAGCGTGGCCTTCGTCGTCTCCATGTCCATCCTGCTGAGCCTGGTGCAGCGGGTGGACTTCCTGCCGGCGCTCTTCGAGGTGGTCTCCGGCTTCGGCACGGTGGGGCTCTCCACCGGCCTGACCCCGCAGCTGACCGCCGCCGGCAAGGGCATCATCATCCTGACCGTCTACACCGGCCGGGTGGGGCTGCTAACGCTGGCCTTCGGGCTGACGCGCCGCCAGCGGCGGCTGCCCTTCCGCTACCCGGAGGAGCCCGTCTACGTCGGCTGAGGCGGGGCCGAGGGGAGGGAGGAGAGGATGGGCGACTTCGCCGTGATCGGCATCGGACGGTTCGGCAGCAGCGTCGCCCGCACGCTCTACGACCTGGGGCACAACGTGCTGGCCATCGACAAGGACGAGGAGCGCCTGCGCGCCGTGCAGGACCACGTCACCCACGTGGTGCAGGCCGACTCCACCGACGCCGAGGCGCTGCGGGCGGTGGGGGTGACGAACTTCGACGCCGTCGTGGTGGCCATCGGCGCCAACATCCAGGAGTCGATCCTCACCACGCTCCTGCTGAAGGAGCTGGGGTGTCGGCGGGTCATCGCCAAGGCCGGGAGCGAGACGCAGGGCCGGGTGCTGGAGAAGGTGGGCGCGGACGTGGTGATCTTCCCCGAGCGGGACATGGGCGTGCGGGTGGCCCGCCAGCTGGCCTCGCCCAACGTCATCGACTACTTCGCCCTGGCCCCCAACCTGCGCGTGGAGGAGGTCCAGGTCACCGAGCGTCTGGCCGGGCGCACCCTCGGGGAGCTCAACCTGCCGGGGCGGTTCGGGGTGAACGTGCTGCTCGTCCGCCGCGACCAGCAGATGCTCATCGCCCCGGCCCCCGACCAGCGCCTGCTGCAGGGGGACGTGCTCGTCGTGGTCGGCGAGAACACGAGCCTGAGCCGGATGGAGCGGGCGCTGTGACCGGCCCGGGCGCCGTGGTGGCGACCCCGTCCGGGTGATCACCTCCACCCGCCACCCGCTCGTCCGCGCGCTGCGCCGCCTGCACGAGCGGCGCGGGCGCGCCGCCGCCGGGCAGTTCCTGGTGGACGGGGTGCGGCTGGTGGAGGAGGCCCTGGCCGCCGCGCGCGTCGAGCGCGTGCTCCTGGCCGAGGACGCCGGAGCGCGCGCCCGGGCGGTGGCGGACGCCGCCACCGCTCGCGGCATCCCCGTGACCCTGGTGGCGCCGCACGTGCTGGCGGCGGCCAGCGGCGTGGAGACCCCGCAGGGGATCCTGGCGGTGGTGCGCCTGCCTCCGCCGCCGCCCCCCGACGTCCTCGACCGCCCCGACCTCCTGCTGGTGGTGGCGGACCGCCTCCAGGATCCCGGCAACACCGGGACCCTCATCCGCGTGGCCGACGCGGCCGGTGCCCACGCCGTGGCGCTGCTGCGGGGCGGCGCCGACCCCTACCACCCCAAGGTCGTGCGCGGGACCATGGGGTCCCTCTTCCACCTGCCGGTGCTCCAGGCCGACGGTCCGGCGCTGGTGGAGGCGCTGCGCCGCCGCGGCGTGCGCGTGGTGGTCCTCGACCCCGAGGGCGCGGTGGCGTTCCGCGAGGCCGACTACCGCCGGCCGCTCGCCCTGGTGGTGGGGAACGAGGGGGCGGGGGTGGATCCGCTGTGGCGGGCGCAGGCGGCGCAGGTGGTGCGCGTGCCGATCTACGGCCGGGCGGAGTCGCTGAACGCGGCGGTGGCGGCGGCCCTCGTCCTCTACGAGGCGGCGGCCCGCGCCCCTGGACCGGCCCGCGCCCCTGGACCGGGCCGCGACCCGCCGGGCCGGTGAGGGCGGGCGCGCCGGGCCGGGCGCGCAGGACGCCTCCTACGAGCGGGCGCGCCGAGGCGCGCGCACTGCGTCCTGCGGGCGGGCGCGCGTTGTCAGTGCCGGGGGCCCGGTGTATACTAGCGCCACCATCGAGGTGCACGGCGCGCGGATGACCTGGTCGTCTGAGGTGTTCTGGCGCATCTTCGAGTCCACCGGGTCGATCTGGGCCTACCTGGCCTACCGGCGCCTGCTGCGCGGGCTCGTGGCCGAGCTCTCGCTGAACTGATTCGGCGAGGCTGCACCAGCCAGGCGATGCGGGAGAGAGTACGGCCGGGTCCCTGACGGCCGCCGGGGAGCCGCCGGGCGCGCGGACAGGCGTCTGTCCGGGCCCGGGGCGGAGAGAGCGGAGGTCGCGCCCGCCGCAGCCCGGGCTGTGGCCGGGCCGGGTGGAAGCCTCCGCGGCGGTCCCGGCCGGAAGTTCCCTCCCAAGCCGCGGGGTGAAGCGGTGCCGCGTACCCGGCGCCGTGGGTAGTCCCGCCGGGGCTCCACCGTGACCGGAGCAACGAGGTGTCCGCCGGCCGGTGCGCCGGCGGGAAGCGGGTGGTACCGCGGAAGCGCGCGCTTTCGTCCCTGGACGGAAGCGCGATCGTTGTTTCTGGGGGGTCGTTGCGTGCGTGAGGTCCGTGACCTGATGGAGACCATCGCGGCGCTGCGCGCGCGCGCCGAGCGCGAGATCGCCGCCGCGTCCGACCCGGAGGCGCTGGAGGCGGTGCGCCGGGCCTACCTGGGGCGGCGCGGGCAGCTGGCCGAATGCTTCCGTCGGCTGCCGGCCCTCCCGGAGGCGGAGCGCCGGGCCGCCGGGGAGGCGCTCAACACCGCGCGGGCGGCGCTGGAGGCGGCGCTGACCGCCCGGGCGGCGGCGCTGGGGCAGGAGGCGCTGGCGCGCCGGCTGGCGGCGGAGCGCCTGGACGTCACGCTGCCGGGGCGGCGCCCGCGGCTCGGCCGTCCCCACATCCTGCGGGCCGCCCTGGAGGAGGCGCGCGACATCTTCGTGCGCATGGGCTTCGACGTCGTGGAGGGCCCCGAGGTGGAGAGCGAGGCGTTCAACTTCGAGCGCCTGAACATCCCCGCCGACCACCCGGCCCGCGACGAGCAGGACTCCTTCTACCTCACCGACCGCCTGCTGCTGCGCACCCAGTGCACGGCGGTGGACGCGCGCGTGATGCCGCAGCGCCGGCCGCCCATGCGCGTCGTCACGCTGGGGCGGTGCTACCGGCGCGACCCCGTGGACGCCACCCACATGCCGGTCTTCCACCAGATCGACGGCTTCATGGTGGACGAGGGGGTGACCTTCGCCGACCTCAAGGGGGTGCTGGTGGCCTTCTGCCGCGAGCTCTTCGGGCCGCAGGCCCGCGTGCGCTTCCAGCCCTCCTATTTCCCCTTCACCGAACCCAGCGCGGAAGTGGCGGTGGCGTACGGGGACGGGTGGCTGGAACTGGGCGGGTGCGGGATGTTCCACCCGCGCGTGCTGGAGATGGCGGGGATCGACCCGGAGCGCTACACGGCCTTCGCCTTCGGCGGCTTCGCCGACCGCACCGTGCTGGTGCGCTTCGGCATTCCCGACCTGCGCCTCTTCTGGGAGAACGACCTGCGCCTGCTGGGGCAGTTCTGAGGTTCTGCCGCCATGCGCGTCCCCTACACCTGGCTGCGCGAGCTCGTGCCGCTGACCGACCCCCCGGAGGCGCTGATGGACCGGCTGGCGCTGCTCGGCTTCGGGCACGCGCCGGTGGAGACCCATGACGGCGAGCCGGTGCTGGTGCTGGAGGTGGCCAGCAACCGCCCCGACCTGCTGGGGCTCGTGGGGATCGCCCGCGAGGTGGCGGCGGCGCTGCGCGTGGAGCCCACGCTGCCGGCCGTCCCCGACCTCCCCCTGGCCGAGGGGGGCGCCGAGGTGGACGTCACGGTGGAGGTGCCGGACCGCTGCCCGCGCTTCACCGCGCACGTCATCACCGGCGTGCGCGTGCGGCCCTCGCCGCCGTGGATGGTGCGGCGCCTGGAGGCGGCGGGAGTGCGCGCCATCAACACCGTCGTGGACGTGACCAACTACGTGATGCTGGAGCAGGGCCAGCCCATGCACGCCTTCGACCTGGACCGGCTGGCCGGCCCCCGCATCGTCGTCCGCCTGGCCCGGCCGGGGGAGCGCCTGGTCACGCTGGACGGCGTGGAGCGGACGCTGCCGGCGGGGGCGGTCGTGGTGGCGGACGCCGAGCGCGCCGTGGGGCTGGCCGGGATCATGGGCGGGCTGGAGACCGAGATCACGCCCGACACCCGCGCCGTGCTGCTCGAGGCCGCCAGCTGGCACGCCCCCGCCATCCGGCGCACGGCGCGCGCGCTGGGGCTGCGCACCGAGTCCTCCGCCCGCTTCGAACGGCGGGTCGACCCGCGCCTCGTGCTGGACGCGGCGCGGCGGGCCGCCGCGTTGCTCTGTGAGGTGGCGGGTGGGGAGGTGCGCGCCGTCCTCGACGTCTACCCGCGCCCGCCCCGGGTCGTGCCCATCGTGCTGCGGCTGGCCCGCATCCCCCGCCTGCTCGGCATCGCGCCGCCGCGCGAGGGGGTGGTGGCGATCTTCCGCCGGCTGGGATGCACGCTGGAGGTCCGGGGGGACGTCCTGCGGGTCACCCCGCCGCCGGGGCGCATCGACCTGGAGCGCGAGGAAGACCTCATCGAGGAGGTGGCGCGCCACCACGGCTACGACCGCATCCCCGAGACGCTGCCGGTGGGTCCGACCCGACCCGGCAGCTACCCGCCGGAGGTGCGGCGGGAGGCGCGGGTGCGCGACCTGCTCATCCGGGCCGGCCTCAGCGAGGCGCTGACGCTCTCGCTGATCTCGCCGGAGGTCTTCGACCGGCTCCACCTGCCCCCCGACGACCCGGCCCGCGCCGCCGTGCCCCTCCTCAACCCCCTCATGGCCGACCTCACCCACTTGCGCACGATGGTCGTCCCGGGACTGCTGGAGGCGGTGCGCGTGAACCGCTCCCGCGGGGTGGAGGCGATCCACCTCTTCGAGATCGGGCGGGTCTTCCGCCTCCGGGACCGCAACGCCGCCAGCGGCGCGGGTGGGGCCGGCGGATCGGACGACGGGGGCATCGAGGAGCGGCGCGCGCTCGGCGTGGTGATGGCGGGACCGCTGCGCCAGGGGTGGAACGAGCCGCCCCAGCAGGCGGGCGTCACCTTCTTCGACCTGAAGGGGGTGCTGGAGGCGGTGGCCGAAGAGCTGGGCCTGGCGGCGCGCGTGGAGCCCTCGCAGGCCGCCTGGCTCCACCCCGGCCGCACCGCCCGGCTCGTGCTGCAGACCCCGGACGGGCCGCAGCCGGTGGGTGTGCTGGGCGAGCTCCACCCGGCGGTGGCGGCGGCCTGGGACCTGCACGGGCCGGTCTACGCCGCCGAGGTGGACCTGGACGCCCTCCTCCCTCACGTGCGCGAGCGGCCGGTCTACCTGGCGCCCCCGCGCCTGCCGGCGGTGGAGCGCGACCTGGCGGTGGTGGTGGAGGAGGGCGTCCCGCACGCCGTCCTCGCCGAGGTGATCCGCCGGGCCGCCGGGCCCTACCTGGAGCGGGCGGAGCTCTTCGACGTCTACACCGGGCCGCCGGTGCCGCCGGGCCACCGCAGCCTGGCCTTCCGGCTGCGCTTCCGCGCGCCCGACCGCACCCTGACCGCCGAGGAGGCGGAAGCGGCGGTACGCGCCGTCGCCGAGGCGCTGGCCGGCCAGTTCGGCGCCCGGCCGCGCACCTGACCCGCGCCTGTCGCTGCCCCGCGCGGCGTGGACTAGAGTGGAGGCGGAGGAGACCGTCGCACCCGACGTCGGACACCAGGGGTGTCGCCATGACCTGGATCGACTGGCTGACTGTGGCCTTCCTGCTGCTGGGAGTCATCCAGGGGGTCCTGCGCGGTTGGCCGTCGGCGCTGCTCGGCGCCCTGATCGCCGTGCTCGCGTTCATCGGGGCCGCCGCGCTGCTGCCGCTCTACGCCGAGGGCGTGGCTTCCCTGCCGCTGGAGGCGGCGTGGGCGCGCACCATCGCGTTTGGGATCGTGCTGCTCGGCCTGTACACCATCCTCAGCCTAGTGGCCAACGCCGTGGTGGGCACGGCCCGGCGCCCGCGGGTGGAGGGGCAGCTCGCCGGAGCGCTGCTGGGCCTGGTGCGCGGCGCGGCCGTGGCTCTCGTCGTGGTGGGCCTGCTGGCCGCCACGCCCAGGGGCGAGGCCTTCACCCGCGACATCCGCGCCTCCCGGCTGGGCGCGCCGCTGCTGCAGGCCCAGCGCCAGCTCATGCGCGCCATCCACCAGGCCATCCCGGCCATCCCGCCCGTCGGCCCCGACCGCCGCCTCTAGCCGTGCGCAACCTCGAGCTGGCCCGGATCTTCAGCGAGATGGCGGACATGCTGGAGATCCAGCAGGAGTCCATCTTCCGCGTGGCCGCCTACCGCCGCGCGGCCCGCGCCCTGGAGTCCCTGGCCGAGGACGTGGCCGAGGCGCTGGCGCGCGGGGAGAAGATCCCGGGCGTGGGCGAGTCCATCGCGCAGAAGATCCAGGAGTACCTGCAGACCGGCCGCATCGCCGCCTACGAGGAGCTGCGGGCCAAGCTCCCCGCCGGCATCACCGAGCTGATGCGCGTGCCGGAGGTGGGGCCCAAGACCGCCCTGCTGCTCTACGAGCGGCTGGGCATCCGGACCCTGGACGAGCTGGAGCGGGCCTGCCGGGAGGGACGGGTGCGCACGCTGCCGCGCATGGGGGCGAAGACCGAGGCGAACATCCTGAAGGGCCTGGAGCTCCTGCGGCGCAGCGCCGCCCGCCACCCGCTGGGCACGGTGCTGCCGCACGCCAAGGCCATCGAGGAGGCGCTGCGGGCGCTGCCCGAGGTGCAGCAGCTCAGCCTGGCCGGCTCCATCCGCCGCTACCGGGAGACCATCGGGGACATCGACCTGCTGGTGACGAGCCGCCACCCCGCCCGGGTGATGGAGGTCTTCACGACGCTGCCCCAGGTGGAGCGGGTGCTGGCCCGGGGGACGACGAAGTCGAGCGTGCTGCTGCGGGAGGGGATCCAGGCCGACCTGCGGGTGGTCCAGCCGCGGGCTTTCGGCGCCGCCCTGCAGTACTTCACCGGCAGCAAGGAGCACAACGTGAAGCTGCGCGAGCGCGCCGTGCGCCGCGGGCTGAAGCTCAACGAGTACGGCGTCTTCCGGGTGAAGGACGAGCGCCTGGTGGCCGGGCGCACCGAGGAGGAGGTCTACGCCGCCGTGGGGCTGCCCTGGATCCCGCCGGAGGTGCGCGAGGACCAGGGAGAGATCGAGCTGGCCGAGCAGGGGCGGTTGCCCCGGCTGGTGGAGCTCGGGGACATCCGCGGCGACCTGCAGATGCACACCACCTGGAGCGACGGCTCCGACTCGGCGGAGACCATGGCCAAGACGGCCAAGGCGCGCGGGTACGAGTACATCGCCATCACCGACCACTCCCAGTCCCTGAAGTTCGCCGGCGGGGTGACGGTGGAGGAGCTGCGGGAGCACGCCCGGCGCGTCCGCCGCCTGGAGGACCGGGTGGGGATCGCCATCCTCATGGGCACCGAGTGCGAGATCCTCCCCGACGGCCGGCTGGACTACCCCGACGAGGTGCTGGCCGACCTGGACCTGGTGGTGGCGGCGGTGCACTCGCACTTCCGGATGAGCGAGGAGGAGATGACGCGCCGGATCATCCGGGCCATGGAGAGCCCGCACGTGGACATCATCGGCCACCCCACCGGACGGCTGCTGGGGCAGCGGGAGTCCTACCAGGCCAACGTGGAGCGGCTCGTCGAGGCGGCCCGCCGCACCCGCACGGTGCTGGAGATCAACGCCGCCCCCGAGCGCCTGGACCTGCGCGACAGCCACGCGCGGCTGGCCGCCGAGGCCGGGGTGCGGCTGGCCATCAACACCGACGCCCACACCCGCCACCAGCTGCGCTACATGGAGTTCGGCGTGGGGACGGCGCGCCGCGGCTGGGTGGAACCGCGCCACGTCATCAACACGCTGCCGCTGGGCGAGCTGCGCGCCTTCCTCCACGAGCGGTGAGGTGACCGCCGTGGGCATCCCGGCCTCCGGTCCCCGCTCCCCGCGCCCGCCGGCGCCGTCCTCCCCTGCCGCGCCGCGCGCCGCCGACGCCCTGCCGCGCCGCCTGGCCCCGCTCGACCGCGCGTTCTTCGCCCGGGAGACGGTGGTCGTGGCGCGCGACCTGCTCGGCCATCTCCTGGTGCACGCGACGCCGCAGGGGCGCCTAGTG
>JAVHLY010000045.1 GCA_031081585.1 Armatimonadota bacterium | reverse complement strand
GCCTAGTGGGCCGCATCGTCGAGACCGAGGCCTACCGGGGCAGCGACGACCCGGCGAGCCACGCCTACCGCCTCACGCCGCGCAGCCGCATCATGGCCGGTTCACCCGGGGTCGCCTACGTCTATTTCACCTACGGCAACCACTTCTGCCTGAACGTCGTGACCGAGCCGGAGGGGGTGGCCGGGGCCGTGCTGCTGCGGGCGCTGGAACCCCTCGAGGGCCTCGAGGTGATGCGCGCCCGGCGCGGGCTCAGCCCCGCCGCGCCCGCGCACCGCCTGGCCGCCGGTCCGGGCCGGCTCACCCAGGCCATGGGGATCACCCGCGCCCACAACGGCTGGGACCTGACTCGCCCGCCCCTCTACCTGGCACACGGCCGCCCCGGCGTCCTCGTGGTCGCCAGCGGCCCGCGCATCGGCATCCGCGAGGGGCGCGACCGGCCCTGGCGCTTCTCCATCGCCGGGCACCCCTGCGTCTCCCGGGCCTGAGCGGCCCGCCCCGGCGCCATGGACCTGGCCCTCTACCTCGCCCAGCAGCTCGTGAACGCCGTGACCCTCGGCTCGGTCTACGCGCTCAGCGCCATCGGCCTCTCGCTGGTGTACGGGGTGCTCCGCCTGATCAACTTCGCCCACGGCGACCTGCTGGCCCTGGGCGCCTACGCCGCGCTGGCCCTGCTGGCCGCGCCCCGCCTGCCCCTCGGGGCGGCGCTGCTCCTCCCCGTCGCCCTCGTCGGTGCGGTCGGCCTGGCCGTCGAGCGCGTCGCCTACCGTCCCATCCGCCGCGCCCCGGAGGTGAACGCCCTCATCGTCAGCCTGGCCCTCTCGGTCATCGTCCAGAACCTGCTGGTGATGACGCTGACCGCGCAGCCGCGCCCCTTCCACCTGCCCCCGCAGCTCGCGGGGCTCCTCCTCCTGGGCGGGGTCGTCGTCAGCCGCATGGCCCTGTTCACCACCGCGCTGGCGGTCGGCCTCATGACCGCGCTGCACCTCATGATCCGCCGCACCCGCGTCGGGACGGCCATCCGGGCCACCGCCGAGGACCGTGACGCCGCCGAGCTCATGGGGATCCCCACCGACCGGGTCATCGGGTTCACCTTCGCGCTGGGCGCGGCGCTGGGCGGCTTCGCCGGCGTCATGCTGGGCGGACAGTACGGGCGCATCGACCCCTTCATGGGCTTCCTGCCCGGGCTGAAGGCCTTCGTGGCTGCTGTCCTCGGCGGGCTCGGCAGCGTCCCGGGCGCCATCCTGGGCGGGTACCTCCTCGGCTTCGGGGAGATCCTCTTCGTCGGGCTGCTCCCGCCGGCGCTCTCCGGTTACCGCGACGCCTTCGTCTTCACGCTGCTCATCCTGATCCTGCTCCTGCGCCCCCAGGGGGTGCTGGCGGGGCGATGAGGGCGGCCGCGCTCCTGCGCGCCGGCGGGGTCGCCGCGGCGGCCGCCCTCCTGCTCCTCCTGGCGGAGCGCACCCTCAACGAGTACCACCTGCGGCTGCTCAACGTCGTGGGCATCAACGTCATCCTGGCGACCAGCCTGAACCTGACCAACGGCTTCACCGGGATCTTCTCCCTGGGGCACGCGGGCTTCATGGCCGTGGGGGCGTACGCCGGGACCTTGCTCACCTTCCCGGTCGCGCGCAAGGCCATGCTGCAGCCCGACCTGCCGCGCTGGCTGGCGCAGGTGGAGTGGCCCTTCCTCCCGGCGCTCCTGGCCGGTGGGGCGCTGGCCGCCCTGGCCGCGGTAGCGGTGGGCTGGCCGGTGCTGCGCCTGCGCGGCCACTACCTGGCGGTGGCCACCCTCGGCTTCATGGTGATCGTGCAGGTGCTGGCGACCAACCTCGACCGCTACACCCGCGGCGCGCTCGGCATCAACGGCATCCCGCCGTACACGACGCTGTGGTGGGTGGCGGCATGCATGGCCGCAACCCTCGTCGTCCTGCGGCACCTCCTGGGCAGCGGCGTGGGGCGGGCCCTGCGGGCGGTGCGGGACGACGACCTGGTGGCCCAGGCCCTCGGCATCCCGGTGGCGCGCTACCGCCTGGGGGCGCTGACGCTGGGGGCCTTCTTCGCCGGGGTAGCCGGGGTGCTGTGGGCCCACCTGATCACCGTGATCAGCCCCGGGGCCTTTTCCTTCTTGCTCACCTTCCAGATCGTGGTGATGGTAGTGGTGGGAGGGATGGGCAGTCTCAGCGGCTCGGTGGTGGCGGCGGTGCTCCTCACCCTGGTGCCGGAGGGGCTGCGCCGCCTGGAGCAGGGCGCCGTAGTGGCGGGGCTGACCATCCCGCCCCTCTTTGGGCTCAGCCAGATCGTGCTCGCCTGTGCACTGGTGCTCGTGATGATCTACCGGCCGGAGGGGTTGCTGGGGCAGGCCGAGGTGGGGTGGCGCCCCCTGCGCCACCTACGCGACCTGCGGCAGCGCCGCCTGCCGGCCCGGGAAGCCGAGGAGAGGGGTTAGAGCGGCATGCGCACCGTCGTGCTCGTCCTGGCCTTGCTGGCCGTCCTGGTGGCCGGCCCCACCTGGGGGGCCGCGCAGCCCATCCCGATCGGGGCGCTGTACGGGATCACCGGCGGCATGTCCTCCATCGACGCGCCCGGCGCCAACGGCATGCGCCTGGCGGCCAAGGAGATCAACGCCCGCGGCGGGGTGCTCGGGCGGCCCATGCGCCTGGTGGTGGAGGACGGGAAGACCGACCAGACCGTCACGACGAACGCCATGTCCCGCCTGATCAACGTGCACCGGGTGGTGGCCGTGGGCGGGCTCAACGACACCACCTTCGTGCTGGCCGCCGGGCCGATCGCCCAGAAGGCCCGCGTCCCCTTCGTCACCGCCGGCGCCACGGCCCCGCAGATCCCCGAGCAGGTGGGGGACTACATGTTCATGGCGCCCTTCGGGGACGACGCCCAGGCCTTCGTTGCGGCCGACTACGCCTACCGCACCCTCAATGCCCGCAGCGCCTGGATCCTCACCGACCAGGCCTACGACTTCACCAAGACGCTCACCCGCTTCTTCAAGGAGCGGTGGACGAAGAACGGGGGCACGGTGGCGCTCGAGGACCAGTACCGCGGCGGGGACACCGACTTCTCGGCGCAGATCACCCGCCTGCGCGCCCAGCGGCCGGCGCCCGACCTGCTCTTCGTCTCCGCCGTGCCCAACGAGGCCGGGCTGATCATCAAGCAGATCCGCCAGGCCGGCATCCGCACCCCCATCGTCAGCGGGGACGGCTTCGACACGCCGCTCATCGTCTCGGTCCCCGGGCCCGAGCTCGCCGACAACGTCCACTTCACCACCCACGCCTACGTCCAGCCGGACAGCCCCAAGCCGGAGGTGCAGGCCTTCATCAAGGTGTACCGCGCGGAGTACAACCGCAACCCGGAGAACGCCTTCGCCGCGCTGGGCTACGACACGCTCTACCTGATCGTGGACGCCATCCGCCGGGCCGGCTCGACCGATCGGGCCAAGATCCGCGACGCCCTGGCGGCCACCCGGGGCTTCAAGGGGGTCACCGGCACGATCACCTATGAAGGGGGCCGGCGGGTGCCGAAGAAGAGCGTGACGGTGATCAAGGTCACCCGGGGCAAGCTGGCGTTCGCCGCCGAGATCACCCCGTAGCGCACCGCCGCGCGGGCAGGGAGCAGACGGTGGACGAGGCAGCGCGACAGGCGCTCGTCGAGCGGGCGCGGGCCGCCGGCATCCGGCTGGTGCGCGTGACCTACTGCGACAACGCCAACCTCATCCGGGCCAAGGCCACCCCGCTGGCGGGCCTGGACGGGGTCCTCCGCTACGGGGTGGGCTTCAGCGTGGCCCAGCAGGCCCTCCCGATGCTGTACGACGCCGTCCTGCCCGATAGCGGGCTGGGGCCGGTGGGGGAGGTGTGGCTCGTTCCCGACCCGGCGACCTTCACCCCGCTCCCCTATGCGCCGCACAGCGCCATCGTGCTCGGCACCTTCCAGACCGAGGCCGGTACGCCCTGGGCGCACTGCCCCAGGGCGTGCCTGGCCCGGCAGGTGGCGCAGGCCGCCCAGGAGGGGCTGGAGGTGCGGGCCGCCTTCGAGCCGGAGTTCTACCTCCTCCGCTCGCGCGACGGGCGCTACGAGCCCGTGGACCAGACCACGTTCGCCGTGGGCTACGCCTACGACTTGGCCGCGCCGTTCCTGGCCGAGCTGGTGGAGACGCTCGAGGCGATGGGCCTGGGCGTCCACCTCCTCTACCCGGAGTCCGGGCCGGGCCAGTTCGAGGTGAGCATCCCCCACGCCCCGGCGCTGGCCGCCGCCGACCGTCACGTCCTGCTGCGGGAGGCGGTCCGCGGCGTCGCGGCCCGCCACGGACTGGCCGCCTCCTTCGCCCCCAAGCCCTTCCCCGACCGGGCCGGCAGCGGCGCCCATCTGCACCTCAGCCTGTGGCGCGACGGGCGCAACGTGACGTACGACGAGGGCGATCCCCTGCGGTTGTCGACGCTCGCCTATGCCTTCATCGCCGGCCTGCTGCACCACCTCCCTGCGCTCGCGGCGCTCACCATCCCTTCCGTGAACTCTTATCGGCGCATCCGCCCCCATTTCTGGGCGGGGGCCTTCGCGGTCTACGGACCGGAGAACCGGGAGGCGGCCGTCCGGGTCATCACCCCGCGGCGGGGACCGGACGCGATGAACATCGAGCTCAAGACGGTGGACAGCAGCGCCAACCCCTACCTGGCCCTGGCCGGGGTGCTGGCGGCCGGGCTCGACGGGGTGCGGCGCGGGCTCCACCCGGGCGAGCCGGTGGAGGTGGACCCGGCCACGCTGCCGCCGGAAGAGCGGGAGCGGCGCGGGATCCGGCCGATCCCCGCCACCCTGGGCGACGCGCTGGCCGCGCTGGCGGACGACACCGTGCTGCGCGAGGCGCTCGGGGAGCCGCTGGCCCGCTCCTACATGGCCGTGCGGCGGGGGGAGTGGGAAGCGCTGCGCAACGCCTCCGCCGAGGCCGAGGCGGAGGCGCACCTCCTCAAGTACTGAGGGTGGCCGACCTCCCCTTCGCGGGCATCCCGCTGCTGGACCACCACGCTCACGCCTTCCTGCGCCGCCAGCCGGAGGACGCGGAGGGGTTCCGCGCCTGCTTCACCGAAGGCGACCTCCCCGAGATCGTTCGCCACCACGTCCCCTACACGCTCTTCTACCGCCGCGCGGTGCGCGACCTGGCGCACTTCTTCGGCTGCGCCCCCACGGAGGAGGCGGTGCTGGCCGCCCGGGCGGCCCTGCCCTTCGAGCACCGCGCCCGGGCGCTCCTCGCCGACGCGGGGCTGGCGGCGGTGCTGCTGGACCTCGGCTACCGGCCGGAGGCGTCCCTCACGCTGGAGGAGATGCGCGGGCTCCTGCCCCTGCCGCTGCGGCCGATCCTGCGCGTCGAGACGGTGGCGGAGCGGCTCGTCCCGGACGCTCCCGACTGGCCGGCGCTGGAGGAGGCCTTCGATGCGGCCCTGCACCAGGCCGCGGACGAGGTGGTGGCCTTCAAGTCGATCATCGCCTACCGCTGCGGGCTGCAGGTGCGGTCGTGGCCGGCCGACGCGCGGGACGCCGCCCTGGCAGAGACGCGCGTGGCGTTCGCCGCCGGTCGGCGGCGCCTGGTCGCCCAGCCCGTGCTCGACACGCTCTTCCTGCGCACGCTGGCGGTGGCGGCCGAGCGGCGGCTGCCGGTTCAGGTCCACACCGGCTTCGGGGACCGCGACCTGGACCTGCGCCTGGCCAACCCGCTCCACCTGCGCCCGGTGCTGGAGGACGCCCGCTTCGCGCAGGTTCCCCTGGTGCTGCTGCACGCCCACCCGTACGTCGCCGAGGCGGCCTGGCTCGCTGCGGTCTACCCGCAGGTCTACCTGGACCTCTCGCTGACGGTCCCGTTCCTGGCCCACCGCGCCGCCCCGGCTATCGCCGAGGCGCTCGGGCTGGCGCCGGCGAGCAAGGTGATGCTGGCCACCGACGCCTTCTCCCTCCCCGAGCTGTACTGGGTGGCCGCACGTCACCTGCGCGAGGCCCTGGCCCGAGCACTGGACGAGGCGACGGGGGCGGGCTTCCTGGACGCGGACCGGGAGGAGGTGGCCCGCCTCCTGCTGCACGACAACGCCGCCCGGGTGTATCGTGTGAGCCGTGAGTGACGGACGGCCGCGCGTCGGCATCACCTGGTCCACCGGTTCGGCGGAGGCTCTGGCCTGGTACCGCGAGGCCGTGGCGGCCGGCGGCGGCGTACCGGTCGTGCTGCGCGTGGGAGAGGCCTCCCCCGCGGACGTGGACGAGGTGGAGGCCCTGGTGCTGGCCGGCGGCGGCGACATCGACCCGCGGCGCTACGGACAGGAAGTCGACCCCCGCGTGGCCGACACCCTGGAGGTGGACGAGCCGCGCGACGCCTTCGAGCTGGCGGTGGTGGCGCGCGCGCTCGACCGCGACCTGCCGGTGCTGGGGATCTGCCGCGGCGTGCAGCTCATCAACGTGGCCCTCGGCGGGACGCTGGTGCAGGACCTCTCCCTGCTCGGCGTGGAGCGGGGGCGGCACAACCAGCGCGGGCGGCTGCAGATGTGGGAGGCCGCGCACGACGTGCGCGTCGCGGGGCACTCCGCGCTACGCCGGCTGCTGGGGGAGACGGTGGTGCCGGTGAACTCCTTCCACCACCAGGCGGTCGAGCGCCCGGCGCCGGAGCTGGCGGTGGTGGCGGAGGCGTTCGACGGGGTGGTCGAGGCGGTCGAGCACCCCGAGCGGCGCTTCCTGGTGGGCGTGCAGTGGCACCCGGAGCGCATGGTGCGCCACGCCCCGGCGCAGCGGCGGCTCTTCGAGGCGCTCGTCGCCGCGGCCACCGAATCCCGCGGCCGCTAATCCGCCCCCTGGCCCGGTGCCGCCGCTTTGGGCACGGCGCTACGGCTGCACCGCCCGGGGACACCCCACAGCCTGGAGGCGCGCGAGCGCCTGCCGCGCCTCCGGCCGGCCCGGCTCGAGCTGCAGGACGCGTTCCCACTGTTGCTGTGCGGCCGCGGCATCGCCCAGCAGGCAGCAGACGCGGGCCAACTGGAGGCGCGCCTCCACCGCCAGCGGGACGATCACGTCGACGTTGATGTCCACAGCCTCCTCCAGGACCTGCCGGGCCTCAGCCAGGCGCCCGACCGTCATGTAGAGTCCTGCCAGCGCCAGGCGGAAGCGCACGCGCTCCTCCCGCAGGACCGCGGCGGCGATGCGGTATCGCTCATCGTAGAGGGCGATGAGGTGCCGGTAGTGGAGGATCTCCGCCTCGACCGGGCGCCCCAGGCGCCGGTAGACCTCCTGGAGGGCCTCCAGGGCTTCGACATCGAGCGGACGCAGGTCGAAGAGGCGCTGCAGGACGCGCCGCGCGCGCTCCAGCTCGCCGCGCTGCAGGAAGGCGATGCCGACCTGGCGGAAGCGGTCGAGGGTCCCCGCGTCGTAGTAGCCCAGGGCGATGGTGTGGGTGTACTCGACCTCGGCCCGGTCCAGGTCCCCCTGGGCCAGGTACGCGTCGGCCAGGCCCTGGTGGATTGGGGTCTGCAACCCGTGTGCGGCTACACGGGCGTACAGCTCGCGGGCCTCCTGGAGGAGGCCCTTGCGGACATACGCGATCCCCAGGTAGTCGAGGACGAGGACGCTGGCGGGGGCGATCTCGGCGGCCGTGCGGAAGGCCTCCATCGCCGCATCCACCTGCCCCGCCTCCAGCAGGCACCGGCCCAGGGCGATCCAGTCGTACTCGTCCGCGCCGGAGGCGGAGGCATCCCGACGCTCCTGGGCGCATGGCTCCTGGGCGGCGAGGCGCTGGGCGGCCTGCGGGTGGAGCACGGCCGCAGCGAGGAGCGCGATTAGGATCGGCGGAGGGATGTGGAGGCGGAAGCGCACCGCGCCCACCCCCTGCAGGGATCCTGACCCTATAATAATGAGAATGCGGGTATGCGTGATCTTCCTCGATGGCGTCGGGGTGGGCGACGACGACCCGGCCCACAACCCGCTGGTCGCCGTCCCGACACCGGCCATCACCGGCCTGCTCGGCCATCCTTTGGCGAACGGATCCAGGACCGGGGATCGCTCCGCACCCGGGCTGGTGCTGGCGCAGGCCGACGCCACGCTCGGGGTCCCCGGCCTCCCGCAGAGCGCCACGGGCCAGACCGCGCTGCTCACGGGCCTGAATGCGGCGGCGCTGGTGGGCCGCCACGTCACCGCGCATCCCACCGCGGCGCTGCGCGCCCTGCTGGCGGAGCAGAGCCTCCTGGTGCGTGCCCGCGCGGCCGGGCGGGGCGTGGCGCTGGCCAACGCCTACACCCCCGAGTACCACGCCGGCATCGCCGCCGGGCGCCTGCGCCACGGCGCCTTCACCGTGGCGGCGCTGGGGGCGGCGGTGCCGCTGCGGACCGTGGACGACCTGCGCCGCGGGGAGGCGGTCTTCCACGACCTCACCAACGGACGGCCCCGCGGGTGGGGGCACGACCTGCCGCTGCGCACCCCCGCGGAGGCCGGTGCGGTCCTGGCCGGTATCGCCGCCGGTCACGACCTGACCGTCTTCGAGTTCTTCCTGAGCGACCTGGCCGCGCACGGACGCATCCCTGAGGACGTCCCCACGGTGGTCCGGCTGATCGACGGTCTGCTGGCCGGCGTCCTGGCTGCGCGGCCGGCGGACCTGACCGTGCTGGTGACGAGCGACCACGGCAACCTGGAGGACGGGCGCACCCGGCGGCATACCCGCAACCCCGTCCCCGTGCTGGCGATCGGCCCCGCCGCGCGGACGTTTGCGGGGGTGGCGGCGATCACGGACATCGCGCCGGCCGTGCTGCGCGCGCTGGGGGTGGGCGACGGCCCGCCCGGGGAACCCCACCGCGCCGCGGTGGGCGGTCCGCGCAGCGCGGCGCCGTCGTCGAGGTGGACGCCGGGCGGGATGTCCGGGTGAGGCGGGCCGGAGCGATGGACGAGCGCACGCTGCGCGTCCTCGAGTACGTCACGGTGCGGGCACTGCTGGCCGAGCGCACCGTCACCCCCATGGGGCGCGAAGCGGCGGAGGCGCTCCTCCCGACCGCGGACCTGGAGCTGGCCCGCTCGCGCCAGGCGGAGACCAGCGAGGCCGTCGCCCTGCTGCGCGGCGGCGAGGTGCCGCTGCGCGGGGCGGGGGACCTGCGTCCGCTGGTCCACCACGCCGCCATCGGCGGGGTGCTCGAGCCGGCCGAGCTGCTCCTGGTCGCCCGCACCCTCCAGGTGGTCCGCCGCCTGCGCGGGCACCTGGAGGCGCGCCGCCAGAGCGCGCCGCGGCTGGCCCAGGTGGCGGCAGGCCTGGTGCCCCTGCCGGACCTGGAGGCAGCGATCGCGCAGGTGCTGGACGAGGAGGGGCAGGTGCGCGACGATGCCAGCCCCGCCCTCGCTCGCCTCCGCGCCGACCTGCGGACGGTGGAGCGGCGCATCCGGGAGCGGCTGATGGAGATCCTCCGCCACCCCGCCTACGCGCGCATGCTGCAGGAGCCGCTCATCACGGTGCGCGGCGACCGCTTCGTGGTCCCGGTCAAGGTGGAGGCGCGGGCGCAGTTCCCCGGGCTGGTACACGACCAGTCCAGCAGCGGGGCGACGGTCTTCATGGAGCCGCTCGCGGTCGTCGCGCTGGGCAACCGGCGCCGCGAGCTGGAGGCCATGGAGCGCGCCGAGGTCCGGCGCCTGCTGCAGGCGCTCTCGCGCCGCGTGGCCGAGGCGGCGGAGCCCATGGCAGCCACGCTGACGGCGCTGGGGGCGGTGGACCTGGCGCTGGCCCGCGCGGCGCTCAGCGAGGCGTGGGAGGCCACGGAGCCGCGCCTGGTCGCCGACGGCCCGCTGGAGTTGCGCCGGGCCCGCCACCCGCTGCTCCTCCACCACCTGGGCCGCGAGCGGGTCGTCCCCATCGACGTCACGCTCGGCGGCGCCTTCCGCACGCTCGTGGTCACCGGCCCCAACACCGGGGGCAAGACCGTGACCCTGAAGACCGTGGGCCTGCTGACGCTGATGGCGCAATCGGGGCTGCACATCCCGGCGGCACCGGGCTCGGCCGTGCGCGTCTTCCCCCAGGTCTTCGCCGACATCGGGGACGAGCAGTCCATCGCGCAGAGCCTCTCCACCTTCTCCTCCCACCTGCGCAGCATCGTCGCCATCCTGGGAGCGCTGGCGCCGCCGGCCCTCGTCCTCCTCGACGAGATCGGGGCGGGCACCGACCCGACGGAGGGGGCGGCGCTGGCCCGGGCGATCATCGAGACGCTGCACGAGCGCGGGGCCTGGACCATCGTCACCACGCACTACAGCGAGCTGAAGACCCTGGCCCACCAGCTGCCCGGGGTGGAGAACGCCTCGGTGGAGTTCGACCCGGAGACGCTGCGCCCGACCTACCGCCTGCTCACGGGACAACCGGGGCGCAGCAACGCCTTCATCATCGCCGCCCGGCTGGGACTCCCTGCGGCGGTCGTGGAGCGCGCCCGGGGGTACCTGTCGCGGGACCAGGTGCGGGTCGACGAGCTGCTGGCCGAACTGACCCACAACCGGGCTCGGGCCGAGCGCGACCGGGAGGAGGCCGAGCGGCTGCGGGCCGAGGCCGGCGCGCTGCGCGAGCGGTTCGCGGCGGAGGTGGCCCGCCTGGAAGCGGCGCGCGCCGAGGTGCTGCGACGAGCCCGGCGGGAGGTCGAGGAAGCGGTGCGGCAGGCGCGGCGCGAAGTGGCAGCCCTGCTGGAAGAGGCCCGCGGCCGCCGCACCCCGGAGGCCGCTCGGGACGCGCGCCGGCGCCTGGAGGCGCTGGCGGCCGCCTGGGCAGAACGGTTGGGGGGCGAAGCGGAGGCGGCGGGCGAGGCGCCGCAGCAGGTGGAGGTGGGGCAGACGGTGCTGGTCGCCGGCCTGGGGCAGACGGGCCGGGTCGTGGCTGCGACCAACGACCGGGGCGAGGTCGAGGTGGAGGTGGGCCGGGTGCGGTTGCGCGTGCCGCTGGCGGGCCTGCGCCTGAGCCGAGCAGGAGCGGCGGCCACCGCGCCAGGTGCGCCGGCCGGCCCCCGCACCGAGACGGCCGCGCGCGTGGCGCCCGTACTCGAGACGCCGGCCAGCGCGCTGTCCCTGCGCGGCCTGACCGTCGACGACGCGCTCCTGGAGGTGGACCGCTACCTGGACGCCGCCGTCCTGGCCGGGCTGCCCCGCGTGACGCTCATCCACGGAAAGGGCACAGGGGTGCTGCGGCGCGCCGTCCAGGACTTCCTCCGCGGCCACCCGCACGTGCGGACCTACCGTCCCGGCGCGCCCGGCGAGGGCGGCGAGGGCGTGACGGTAGTGGAGCTCGATGTCTAGCGCGGGGTTCACGGCGCTCCTGCGCGTGGAGATGCTGCCGGTTCTGAGCCGGCTGCCGGCCTACTCCCGCCTGGCCTGGGCGGTGGTGCGCGACCCGCAGGTGGCGCCGGCGCCCAAGGCCCTGGTCTTCGGCGGCGTGGCCTACCTGTTGTCGCCCCTGGACCTCATCCCCGGTTTCATCCCGGTGCTGGGGCAGCTGGACGACCTGGCGGTGGCGCTGTGGTCGCTGCGGACCGCCCTCCGCGCCGCGCCCGCCGAGGTGGTAGAAGGCCACCTGGCGCGGCAGGGGCTCTCCTGGGAGGTGCTCGACGCGGACCTGGCGCGCGTCGGCCGCTCGGGACGGCTGGTCACCCGCACGGCGCTGCGGGCCGGGGGTCGGGCCGTAGCCAGCCTGGGACGGGGCGTCTGGCGGCTGGGCCGCCGGCTGGTGGGGTGAGGGCACCATGCCTGCGGGGCTCCACGCGTTCGGCGCCCACGTGGTCCCGGAGGACCGGGCCGACACGGAGGAGGTCCTGGGGCGGCTGAAGGAACTCCTCCTGGAGGAGTTCGACCTGACCCACACCACGCTCCAGCTGGAGCGGCACGGCTTTGTCGAGGTGCGAGGGCACGTATGAGCACGACCCGCTTGAGTCCCGAAGCCCAGCTCGAGCTCCTGCGCCGCGGGGCGGTGGAGATCATCACCGAGGAGGACCTGCTGGCCAAGCTGCGCGAGGGGCGGCCGCTGCGGGTGAAGCTCGGGCTGGACCCCACCGCCCCTCACCTGCACCTCGGCTTCGCCGTCGTCCTGCGCAAGCTGCGCCAGTTCCAGGACCTGGGGCACGAGGCCATCCTGGTCATCGGCGACGGGACGGCCCTCATCGGGGACCCCTCGGAGCGCAAGCGCACCCGCCCCATGCTCACGCGGGAGGAGATCGCCCGCAACGCCGAGACCTACCGCCAGCAGTACGGCGTGATCCTCGACCCCGCCCGCACCCGCGTCGTCTTCAACAGCACCTGGCTGCTGCCGCTGACGCTCGCGGATATCATCGGGCTGACCTCCAAGGTCACCGTGGCCCGCGTCCTGGAGCGGGATGACTTCCAGGCCCGCCTGCGCGAGGGCGTACCCGTCTTCCTGCACGAGCTGCTCTACCCGCTGGCGCAGGCCTACGACTCGGTGATGGTCCAGGCCGACGTGGAGCTGGGCGGGACCGACCAGAAGTTCAACAACCTGATGGGGCGCGACCTGCAGCGCGAGTTCGGCCAGCCGCCGCAGGTGGTGCTGCTCACCCCGCTGCTGGTGGGCACCGACGGCGTGGAGAAGATGAGCAAGTCGCTGGGCAACTACATCGGCATCACCGAGCCCCCGGCGGAGATGTACGGCAAGGTGATGTCCATCCCCGACCGGGTCATGCCCGACTACTTCACCTACGCCACCGACCTGCCCCCCGAGGAGGTGGCGGCCATCCTGCGCGACCTGGCGGCGGGGACGCTCCACCCGCGCGACGCCAAGCGGCGCCTGGCGCGGGAGATCGTCGCCATGTGGCACGGGCGGGAGGCGGCCGAGGCGGCGGAGCGGGCCTTCGACGAGGTCTTCGTGGCCGGGGGCCTCCCCGAGGAGATCCCGGAGGTGCGCCTGGCGGCGCCCGGCGGACCGGATGCGGTGGCCCACGTGGTGCGGCGGCGGGTGGTCCCGCTCCTCGTGGAGGTGGGGCTGGCCCGCAGCCACAGCGAGGCGCGCCGGCTGGTGGTGCAGGGCGGGGTGGCGGTGGACGGCCAGCGCGTGACCGAACCCGAGGCCGAGGTGGCCGTCTACGACGGCGCCGTGCTGCGCGTGGGGAAGCGCCGCTTCGTGCGCGTGCGCCTGGTGGAGGGCTGAGGGCGAGAAGGCGATGACGACGCCGCCGACGCCCGATCCGGTCGAGCCCCTGCGCCGTGAGGTCCTGGCGGCGGTGGACGAGGCCGCCGGGGAGCTGTGGGCGCTCGCCCTCGACATCCACGCCCACCCCGAGGTGGCCTTCCAGGAGCACCACGCCGCCGAGGTCCTCACCGCCGCCCTGGCCCGGCACGGCTTCCGCATCACCCGGCCCGTGGCGGACCTCGCCACCGCCTTCCGCGCCGAAGTCGGTGGCGACCGCCCCGGCCCCACCGTGGCTTTCCTGGCCGAGTACGACGCCCTGCCGGAGATCGGCCACGCCTGCGGCCACAACCTCATCTGCACCATGGCGCTCGGCGCGGGCATCGGCCTGCGGCGGGTCGCCGACCGCCTGCCCGGGCGCGTCCTCGTGCTGGGCACGCCCGCCGAGGAGGGCGGCGGGGGCAAGGTGCTGATGCTGCAACGGGGGGCTTTCGCCGGGGTGGACGCCGCCCTCATGGTCCACCCGGCCGGCGTGACGCTGCCGGCGCGCGGGTCGCTGGCCTCCAACCGGCTCAAGGTGCGCTACCTGGGCCGGGCCGCCCACGCCGCCTCGGCGCCCTTCGAGGGGGTCAACGCCCTGGACGCCCTCATCCTGCTGTTCGCGGCCGTTGGGCTGCTGCGCCAGCAGCTGCGCGACGACGCCCGCATCCACGGGATCATCACCTACGGTGGGTCGGCGGTGAACGTCATCCCCGACCGGGCCGAGGCCGTCTTCTCGGTGCGCGCCGCCGACGGCGAGTACGCGCAGGAGGCCATGGCGAAGGTCGTCAACTGTGCCCAGGCGGCGGCGCAGGCCACGGGGGCGACGCTGGAGTACGAGATCGTGCCCGGCTACGCGGCCATCCGGCCGAACCGTCCGCTGGCGGAGGCCTTCGCCCGCCACCTGGAGGCGCTGGGCTGGCCGATCGACCCGGCCCCGGAGCGGCCGCGCATGGGCTCCACCGACATGGGCAACGTGAGCGTGGCCCTGCCCGCCATCCACCCCTACATCGCCATCGGGCCGGCGGAGCTGAAGGGGCACACGGTGGAGTTCCAGGAGGCCGCGGTCTCGCCGAAGGCCCGGGAGGCGCTGGTGGCGGCGGCGAAGGCGATGGCGCTCGTAGGCCTCGACCTCCTCACCGACCCGGCCTTCCTGGAGGCGGTGCGGGCGGACTTCGCCGCAGGCGCCCTGCCGGGGATGGCGGCGGGCGGCGCGTCGCCTTGACCGCTCTCCCCGGGGTGCCTACGATAGGGGTGTGACAGGTGACGTCGGCCGCCCGGCCGGCGTTTGCCGTCTGCGCGGGCCCTTAGCTCAGGTGGTGAGAGCGCACCCCTGATAAGGGTGAGGTCCGTGGTTCGAGTCCACGAGGGCCCACCACTCTTCCCTAGCTCTCCAGGCCGTCCAGACGGCCTCAAGATTCTTAGCCTTTCACAGACTTGTCAGGGGATTTCCTCGGTGTCTTCCTAATAGTCACCCTTACCTTCCTAGCCTGATGCCATTGTTCCTTGGGCACTAAGGAGTGGGAACCTCGTTGTCCCAATTTGTCTTGAAATGCCCCGACACAAGAACGGCACAGACGATAGAGAGCTAATCAAGTAGCCACTCCTTTGAGGAGAGATGCAATGCGGCGATCATTCGCAATCATTTTCATAGTTTCAAGTAGTCTTCTTCTCGTCCCTTCCGTGGCGACTCCTAAGAAGGTTTGGGCGGACGAACCCGGCTGGTATGAAAACTATCTACTTCAAGTGAGTCAATACCAAAGTTCGTTGAGATTCGGGAAGGCGCCGGCATGATCACGCCGCTGTCACCTCCCGCCCCATGGCTCGCTGTAGGGCTCGCCGGAGTT
>JAVHLY010000044.1 GCA_031081585.1 Armatimonadota bacterium | reverse complement strand
TCAGCGTCGTCTTCCCGTGGTCCACGTGCCCGATCGTCCCCACGTTCACGTGCGGCTTCGTCCGCTCGAACTTCGCCTTCGCCATCCCCGTCCTCCCGTATGAGGCCCTGGTCCCCCCGGCCGGGCCCGCCCGACGGGCGAGCGCTGAAAAGGGTTAAGGGACCTGCGTCCCCTAACCCCCGGTGGCCTCGGGCGCGACCGCCCGCAGTCGTGGAGCCCACGACCGGACTCGAACCGGTGACCTTGTCCTTACCAAGGACACGCTCTGCCGCCTGAGCTACGTGGGCCCGGTTCGGGGCCATTGTAGGCCAGGCCCAGAAAGAGCGTCAACGGCGCCAGGAAGTGCCGGGAGGATGCGGAAGGTCTCTGTGGAGGAGGTGGGCGATGGACTGGCTCTTCGTGCTGCTGGCAGTCGCCGTTATCTGGTTCCTGTTCGTTCGCTGACGGCCGGAGGGCGGGGCCAGGCGCGCCGCTCCTCCTCCGCCGCCACCGGCAGGGCGAAGACGAAGGTGCTGCCGGCGCCCGGCTCGCTGGCGCGCAGGTAGACCGTCCCGTTCATCCGCTCGGCCAGCTTCAGGGAGATGTACAGCCCCAGGCCGCTGCCGCCGGTGTCCCGGGTGAGCCCCCGGCCGAGCTGGCTGAAGCGCTCGAAGAGGCGGTGGCGCTGGTCGGCGGGGATCCCCGGGCCGGTGTCGCGGATGTGGGTCTCCACCAGCCCGTCGCGCACCTCGTGCCAGATCTCCACCCCGCCCCGCTCAGTGAACTTGATCCCGTTGCCCACCAGGTTCAGCAGGACCTGGATGGCCTTCTCCGGGTCCATCAGCACCGCCGGGAGCGTCCCCACCTCGGGCAGCCGGTAGGTGAGCGTCAGGCCCTTGCGCCGGGCATCGGGGGCCAGCGTCTCGATGACCTGCCCGACGACCTCCGGCAGGTGGCTCCGTTCGATGTGCAGGGTGATCTTCCCGTGCTCCAGGCGGGCGGCGTTGAGGAAGTCGTTCACCAGCCGGATCAGGCGCACCGTCGCCTCGTGCACCTCCCCGAGGACGCGGCGGACCCCGTCCGAGAGCGCCCCCAGCGACCCGTCCAGGGCCAGCTCGATGTTCCCCTTGATGACCGTCAGCGGCGTGCGGATCTCGTGCGAGGCGATGTAGAAGAAGTCCTCGCGCATCCGCTCCATCTCCACCTCGACCCGCACGTCCTGCAGGGTGCAGATCACCCCGAGCGCGCCGCCCGCCGGGTCGTAGAAGGGTGCGGCGGTGAGGGAGACGGGGAGGAGGTCGCCGCCGGCCCGGCGCACCAGGACGCGCTGGCGGGTGGCCTGGCCGCGCCGCAGGGCGGCGGTGACGGGGTGGTCGGCGTCCCGGAACTGGCCGCCGTTCTCCCGCTGGAGGTGGAAGACCTCCTGGAAAGGCATCCCGGTGACCGTGGCGGCCGACCCCTCGACCAGGCGCTCGGCGCCGCGGTTGAGCAGCGCGATCCGCCCCGCCTGGTCGAGGACCACCAGGCCCTCGGCCATGTTGCCGAGGATGGCCTCCAGGCGCTCCCGCTCCTGACGCCGCAGCGCCCGCTGCTCGACGGCCCGCCGGGAGAGGAGGTAGGCGAAGACCGCGACGAAGAGCAGCCCCGTCACCCGGAAGACGGCCAGTCCGGCCACCTCGCCCAGCGGGGCGCCGCCGCGCACGGCCAGCGCTGTCTCCAGGCCCATGCTGACCACCCCGATGCCGGCAGGCACGCGGATGTCGCGCGGGGCCAGGGTCCAGGCCGTGGCCAGGATGGGCAGATAGTAGAGGAAGAAGAGCGGGCTATGGAGCCCGCCGGTGAAACGCGCCGTCAGCGCCACGAAGATGGTGTAGAACGCGTTGCCGTAGAGGGTGCGCAAGCGCGGGTTGGGCCCCGGGCGCAACCGGAACCAGACCAGGGTGAAGAGGCTGGCGGCGAAGGCCAGGCTGTACAGCCCGACGCGGTTCACCGGCGCCTGGGCCATGTTCCCGGCCAGCGTGACGAGCAGGATGGCGGCCCACACCACCGCCTCGATGATGCGCTCGACCGCGGCGGAGCTCGGCCGCGCCGCCGCCGCACGCACCCGGTCGGCCAGCGCCTCCTGGAACCAGGGGTGCGCCACCAGGAAGGCCGCCAGCATCGGGTAGACGAAGAACCCCGGCCACCATCCCAGGGCGCGGACGAAGAGGACGGCCAGCCCGACCAGCGGGACCGCCCCCGCGGTGTAGGCCGCCAGGCGGAGGAGCACGTGGCGCAGGCGCAGCGACAGGGCCAGCGCCGCCGCGCCGGTCAGTAACGCCCCCGCCACCAGGGGGCGGATGCGCAGAACCTGGGCATAGAGCGGATGGCGGAAGGTGCCGGGGGCGGCCAGGAGGAGCGCCCCCAGCGCGGCCTCGATCAGCAGGACGGCGCAGACCAGCGCGTCGAGGCCGACCGGCTCCGGGTCGCGGGGGTCGTCCTGCCACCCGGCCAGCACGTAGAGCGGGGCCAGCAGGCCGAAGACCACGACGCCGCCCGGAACGCCCATCCGCCCGGCGTTCCAGGCGCCGACGAGCAGCGGCACGGCCACCAACAGGCCCCCGAGCAGGCGGACGCGGCGTCCCAGGCCGGGGCCGTGGACGTGCAGGATGCAGGCGATGACGCCGGCCGAGACGTAGGCGGTGCCCGCGACGGTGATCCGCCGCCCCGGCTCGGCGAACGCCGCAGGGGCGGAGATGAGCATGGCGGTCCCGAGCAGGATCTCAATGAAGCCGATGGCCAGCGGCAGGGTGGAGGCGGTCAGTCGGGGCATGGGTCAGCCTGACCCCGGCGGCGGACCGGGCTGCGGGAACTCCCGGGGCATGCGACGGGGTGCACGTCTCCTATGTGCCCCAATGGCCGTCCCCACAGGCCTGACCCGACCGGCAGCCACCCCGCGGCGGGGGGAGGTGCCGGCATGAGTCTCTCCAAGGACGGCCAGACGCCCCGCATCCTCGTCGTCGACGACGAGCCCTCCATCCTGAGCATGCTGCGCCTGCGCCTCGAATCGATGGGCGCGGCGGTGGTCACGACGCCGCGGGGGGCCGAGGCCCTGGCGTTGGCGCGCACCCACGAGCCCGACCTGGTGCTGCTCGACGTGATGATGCCGGACGTGGACGGCTTCACGGTGATCGGGGAGCTGAAGGCCGACCCCGTCACCCGGGAGATCCCCGTGATCTTCATGACCGCCCGGGACGAGGTCGACAGCCGCATCCAGGGGTTGGAGCTCGGAGGCCACGACTACGTCACCAAGCCTTTCAACACCGCCGAGCTGCTGGCGCGGGTGCGGGCGGCGCTGCGGGTCAAAGCGCTGCAGGACGAGCTGCGGGAGAAGAACCGCCTCCTGGAGCAGCTGGCCAGCAGCGACCCCCTCACCGCCCTGCCCAACCGCCGGACGTTTGACGAGCAGGTCTTCCTGGAGATGGAGCGGGCGCGGCGGAGCGGCCAGCCGCTCTCCGTCCTGCTCTTCGACATCGACGACTTCAAGCAGATCAACGCCCGCTACGGGCACCAGTCGGGGGACGAGGTGCTGCGGCGGATCGGCCGCGTGCTGGCCGGCCGGCGGCGGGCGGTGGACCTGGTCGCCCGGTACGGGGGCGAGGAGTTCGTCTGGCTCCTCCCGGGGGCCAGCACGGAGAACGCCATGGAGCTGGCCGAGTGGCTGCGGCGGACCGTCGCCGAGGAGACGGTGCACACCAGCGAGGCCACCATCCGCGTCTCCATCAGCATCGGCGTCTCCACTTACGTCCCGGCGGAGCACGGCGATGCGCCCACGAGCGCCCTCCTGGAGCAGGCCGACCGCGCGCTACGCGAGGCGAAGGCCCAGGGCAAGGCGCGCGCGGTCTTCCGGCCGCTCACCCTGCTGGAGGAGCAGCCCGTGGAGGAGGACTTCGAGGAGCTCGCCGGCCCCTACGGGCCGATGTGAGGGGCGGGCACCCCGCGCACGGCGGCCCGAGGCCCCTCGAGGTGCACCGCGGCCAGGCCGGCGATGTGCCGGCCGATGGCCAGCGAGGCGGTGGCCGCTGGTGAGGGGGCGTTCAGGACGTGGACGGCGCCCGGCGCCTCCACGATCCGGAAGTCGTCCACCAACGTGCCGTCCGGGGCCACCGCCTGCGCCCGCACCCCCGCACCATGGCGCTCCACCGCCGCCGGCGTCACCGCCGGCACCAGGCGCTGCACGCTGCGCACGAAGGCCCGGCGGCTGAGCGAGCGGGCCAGCTCCATCCCGCCGGCGCGCCAGGAGCGGCGCACCATCCGCCACCACCCCCGGTAGCGCAGCAACTCGGTCAGGTCGCGCAGGCGCACATCGGTCGGGCGGTAGCCGTCCCGGGCGAAGGCCAGGACGGCGTTGGGGCCGGCCTCCACCTCGCCGTGGACCGTGCGGGTCAGGTGCACCCCGAGGAAGGGGAAGGCGGGGTCGGGGACCGGGTAGATGAGCCCGCGGACCAGGTGCCGCCACGCCGGGCGCAGGCGGTAGTACTCGCCGCGGAAGGGGACGATCTGCACGTCCGGACGCCCGCCGGCCAGGCGGGCGAGGCGGTCGGCGTAGACGCCCCCACAGTTCACCACCACCCGCGCCCGCACCGTCCCCCGCTCCGTGTGGACGAGCCAGCGTCCCTCCCGGCGGGCGAAGCCCACGACCCGCGCGCCCAACGCGACCTGGCCGCCCGCCCGGCTCACCCGCTCGGCCAGCGCCCGGGCCACCGCCCCGAAGTCCACGATGGCCGTCCCGGGCGACCAGAGCGCCGCCACCCCGGTCGCGTGCGGTTCGAGCTCGCGCAGGCGCTCGGGGCCGATGCGCTCGAGCCCGGGCACACCGTTGGCCCGCCCCCGCTCGTAGAGGACCTCCAGCCGCGGGACCTCCTCCGGCGTGGCGGCGACGACCACCTTCCCGCACCGCTCCAGGGGGATCCCGTGCTGCTCGCAGAACGCGGCCAGCAGCCGGCCGCCCTCCACGCACAGCCGCGCCTTGGCCGACCCCGGCCGGTAGTAGAACCCCGAGTGGACCACGCCGCTGTTGTGGCCGGTCTGGTGGGCGCCGACGCGCCCTTCCCGCTCCAGCACCACCAGGCGCAGGGCGGGGAGGTGCTGCAGCAGGGCGTCGGCGGTGGCCAGGCCGACGATGCCGGCGCCGATGACCGCGACGTCCACCTCGCGGTCGTCGATGAGGTCGGCCATGACGCCCCCTGCCCCGGTCATCGCCCCTCAGGATAGCCGACTAACGGCGGCGCGGTCTTGGGCATGTCCGCTGGGGGACAGGTCGCCGCCCTGTGGAGCACGCGCAGGGGGGGGCGTTCGAGGGAGCGATGGAGTCGCAGGGGCAGGCGGCGGACCGGCTGCTGCGACGGCTCAACGCGGCGGTCAAAGCCTTCACCCTCTACCCGCCGCCGCATCCGGCAGCCGACCAGGCGCTCGAGAGGTTCGAGGGCGAACTGCGCCCGTACCTGGACGGCACCGGGCCCTTCACGGTCCGGGTGGCGAAGCACGCGCTGACGGTCGACGGGCAGGTCCTGGACGGCGTCCCCTTCGCCGACCTGGCCTTCCACCTCTACACGCGCAAGGTCGCCCAGGTGACCATCCTGCCGGCGGCGACCCGGCGGGACCTGGCCGCCTTCCTCGGCGCGGTGGCGCGCGATCGGATGAGCCTGGAGGCCTCCGGCGGGGTCGCGGACCTCCTTTGGGCGGCCGAGGTGGGCACCGTCCAGGTCGTCGAGATGGCGCTCGAGCAGGAAGAGGCGGCGGAGAGCCTCGGCATGAGCGTCTTCTACGAGCTGATCGGCGCGGGGCGACTGGCCGGGCCCGAACGGGAGCGCCTGCTGGAGATCGTGCGCGGCGGCGCCGGGTCGGCCGCGCGGCTCCTCCAGAACGTCCACGCCCTGACCCTGGAGGTCTTCCCGGAGAGCCCGCCCGCCGACCAGGTCGACCGCGTCTACCGCGCCCTGCGGACCCTGGACCGGCTGGCCCTCGACGAACCGTTCGAGGAGCAGCCCACCCTCTACGACGCCCTGGCCCACGCCCCCTTCCACCTGGAGGAGCCGCTCGGCTCAGCGCTGGCACGCACGCTGCTCTTCCGGGCCGGCAACGACAGTTCCGCCCGCCTCCTCGTCGACCAGCTGGCCCCGGCGGAGCTCGCCGACCTGATCGTGCGTTCGGGGGCAGACGTCCCGGAGGCGGTCCGGCTCCTCACCGAACTGGCTCCCGGGCCCCTGCGCGCGGAGGCAGTGGTGGCGGCGCTGGCGCCCCGGCTGGGGACGCCCGAAGGGTGGCTGCGCGAGGCCCTGCGCCCGCTGCTCCAGCCCACGATCGCCACCGCCGCCGAGCTGCTGGCGGAGTTCGCCTTCGACGAGAGCCAGGCCATCGTCCGCCAGGAGGAGTTCGAACAGCGGGTGCGCGAGGCACAGGCCATCAGCGACGAGAGCCTGACCGTGGACGCGGTGCGCACGCTCGTCGACGTCCTGCGCAACGAGGAGGACCCGGCGGAGCTGGCCGAGGTCGCCGACGCCCTGAGCGCCCACCTCCCCTGGCTGGCAGAGCGGCGCCACCTGGCGGTCCTGGAGGGCCTGCTGCGGGAGCTGAACCCCCTGGCCCAGACCGCCGGGCCGGCCCAGGCCGCCGCCGCCCAGGTGCTCGGCCGGGCCGCCGAGGGCAAGACCCTGGAGACGCTGCTCACCGTGCTCTGGGCCACGCGCGGGACCCCCGACGAGGCTGGGGCACGGGCCTGCCTGCAGGCCCTGGGCAGGACGGCAGTGGGCCCGCTGGTGCGGGCGCTGGGCAGCGAACCGCGCGCGGGGATGCGCGCCATGTTGTGCGACCTGCTGGCGGCGCTGGGCCGGGGACGCGTGGCGGAACTGACCGCGCACCTGAGCGACGGACGCTGGTACCTGGTCCGCAACCTGGCGGACGTGCTGGGCCGGATCGGCGACCCCTCGGCCGTCCCGGCGCTGGCGGGATTGCTCCGCCACGAGGAGTACCGCGTCCGGCGCGAGGCGGTGGACGCGCTGGCGCGCCTCGGGACGGCCGAGGCGCAGCGCCACCTGGTGGCGCTGCTGCGCGACCCGGACGGGCGCATCGTCCTGCGGGCGCTGCAGGCGCTCAACGCCGAGGGGTTGCGCCTGGCGCTCCCGGAGCTCACCGCGCTGCTGGATCGCCCCGACCCCATGCACCGGCTCTTCGAGCTGAAGCGGGCGGCCCTCGAGGCGCTGGAGCGCCTGGGCGGGCCGGAGGTCGTCCCCATCCTCCGCCGCCTGGTGAGTGGACGGCTCGCCTGGGGGCGCCAGCGCACGCTGCGCGACCTGGCCCGCCGCGCCCTGGCCGCCGCCGAGGCGGCCGTCGCCGCAGGGAGCGGGAGGTCGTCGCGATGAGCGAGGCGGCCGCAGTGCCCACCCCGTCCCGCAGCCTGTGGGGCCAGACCGAGGGGGAGGCCCGTCGGCGGCCGCTGCAGCCGGGCGACGTCCTGCGGGTCATCGCCCGCGCCCGCCGCACGGCGGCCCTCTACGGGGCGGGCCACCCCGTCGTGGCCTCGACGATGCGCGAGGCCCACGGCATCCTGGCCGGCCTGGTGGCCGCCGGGCACTCCCTGCGCCTGGCCATCCACGAGGACACCTTCTACGTGGAGCGGACCGTCCTGCTGGAGGAGAGCCTGCAGCTCTACGCCCTGCTCCTCGACCTGCGCGAGCGGGAGGTCGGCGTGCTGGAGTTCCACGCCGGGGTGGAGGTGGAGGAGCTGCAGCACCTCGTCGAGGTCCTCAACCTGCCGGCGGCGGAACTGCGCCGCGGGGGCGGCGCCAGCCACGCCCTGGCCCGGCGCGGCGTGCGCCACATCACCGTCGGGCCGGCGCCGGCCGCGCCGGAGGAATTGCGCCTCCGGGTGGACCCGCGCGACGCCTACCGGGCCGGGCTGCGCGTGGCGGACGAGCTGACCTTCCAGGCCTCCCGCGGCCTGCCCCTGGAGATGCGCAAGGCCCGGATGGTCGTGAACTCGCTGGTGGACATCATCATGGAGGACCGCGCCGGGTTGCTGGGCATCAGCGCGCTGCGCGCCTACGACGAGGACACCGCGCACCACTCGCTCAACGTCGCCGTCCTGGCGCTGCTCATGGCGGAGCGCCTGAACGTCGACCGGGCCCGGCTCATCGCCATCGGGCTGGCCGGGCTGCTGCACGACATCGGCAAGGTGCGGGTGCCGCGGGAGATCCTGCTAAAGGCGGCAGCGCTCACGCCCGAGGAGCAGGTGGTGATGCGCCGCCACCCGGTCTACGGGGCCCACCTGCTGCGCAACCTGCCGGGCCTGGCCCGCGTGGCCTTCATCGCCGCCTTCGAGCACCACGCCAACTACGACCTCTCCGGCTACCCACGCATCGGCACCCGCCGCTTCCCCCACCTGGTCACCCGCATCGTGCAGATCGCCGACTTCTTCGACGCCGCCACCTCCGCGCGCCGCCCCTACCACCGGCCCATGGCCCCGGTCGAGGCGATGCGCTTCATCCTGGACAAGGCCGGCACGATCTTCGACCCGGTGCTGGCGCGTATCTTCGTCCACGCCCTGGGGCTGTACCCGGTGGGGTCGCTGGTGGAGCTGGACACCGGGGAGCTGGGGGTCGTCCTCCGGCCGGGCGAGCGGGAGCTCACGCGCCCGGTGCTGCGGGTCGTGCAGAACCGCTTCCACGACCCCATCGCGCCGTACACGCTGGACCTGGAGGACGACCCGGAGCGGCACATCGTGCGGGCGGTGGACCCGGAGGCCGCGGGCATCGACCCGACGGCGCACCTGCAGGTACAATGAGGCCGGGCAGGTGGCGGAACAGGGATACGCGAGGGGCTTAAACCCCCTTGCCCGCCAGGGCTTGTGGGTTCGAATCCCACCCTGCCCACCAGAGTGGTCTGCAGCAGCGCGTGTGAGGTTCCGGGCCTGACTAAGGATTGGAGGCGGCGCCCGGATTCGAACCGGGGAATGGGGGTTTTGCAGACCCCTGCCTTGCCTCTTGGCTACGCCGCCTCGGGCGCCGGTCGTCCGACCGACTGTCCGTATCGTGATGAACCCGGTCCGGACCGAGTTGTGTTCGGCAGTCCGCTGGAGCGGGAGACGGGAATTGAACCCGCGGCCTTCTCCTTGGCAAGGAGACGCTCTGCCTCTGAGCTACTCCCGCACTCACGCCGATTATAGCGGGCCCCGTGCGGGGGCCGCAATGACCGCTCAGGCCCGGACAGCCTCGCTCAGACCCGAACCGCCTCCCGCAGCGGCCGGGCGGTGAGGGCCAGGAAGACGTCCTCCAGGGTGGCCTCCCCATCGGGGGCCACCCGCCGCTTGAGGGCCTCGGGCCGGTCGAGGGCGACGATGCGCCCGCGGTCGATGATAGCCACCCGGTGGGCCAGCCGGTCCGCCTCCACCATGTCGTGCGTGGCCAGCACGGCCGTCTTCCCCTCGCGGTTGAGGGCGGCGATGATGTCCCGCACCACCCGCGCGCCATGCGGGTCGAGGCCCAGGGTGGGCTCGTCCAGCAGCAGCACGGGCGGGTCGTGGATCAGGGCCTTGGCCAGCCCCAGGCGCGCCCGCATCCCCGTGCTGTAGCGGGCCACCAGGTCGTCGGCCCGGTCCGCCAGGCCCACCAGCTCCAGCAGCGCCGCCGCCCGCGCCTCCGCCTCCCGCCGCGGCACCCCGTACAGGGCGGCGAAGTAGCGCAAATTCTCCCGGCCCGTCAGGCGCGCGTAGACGCCGCGCGCCCCCGTGGGGACTACGCCGATGCGGCGGCGCACCTCCGCGGGAGCGGTGCGCACGTCGAACCCCTCGACCTCCGCGGTGCCGGCCGAGGGGGGCAGCAGCGTGCTCAGCATGAGCAGGGTGGTGGTCTTGCCGGCGCCGTTGGGGCCGAGAAAGCCCAGCACCTCGCCGCGGGCCACCTCCAGCGTCACGTGGTCGACGGCCACGATCTCGCGTGCGCCGCCAGCGACGCGCACAGGGAAGCGGCGCGTCAGGTCGCGCAGGACGATCGCCGGGGAGGCCATGGTAAGGTGGGTCGGGATGCTCCTCCTCCTGCTCGTCCTTACCCTGGTGAGCGCACGCCCCGTCGCCGCGGACGCTGCGGCGGGGACGGCCGCTGCGGCCTCGACCGACGACCTTCCCGCCGTCGCCGTACCCGAGCGCACCGCCCGGCGCCTGGGACTGCGCCCCGGCGCTGTGATCGAGGTCAGCCCCCGCCCCTTCACGGAGCAGGGCGCCCGCCGCCGCTTCCGCGTGGCCGTGGTCTGGGCGCCGCCCGAGCACCCGGCGGACGTGGCCCGCGAGGACCTCCTCCTCCGCTTCCACCTGCCCGACCTGGAATCCCTCCTGGCCGCTGACCGCACCCCGGTGCGCAACCGCCAACTGGCGCGCGACCGCCCTGCGCCCCCCGGCCGCCCCCCGGCCCCGGACCGCCTCCCCGCGCGCGGCGGCAATCCGGCGCAGGATGCCGGCGATGGAGCCGGGCCGGCGGACGTGGTCGACCGGGTGGTGGTGCGCCTGCGCCACCGGCAGCGTGCCGAGGTCGTGGCGCGCGACCTGGACGCGCTGGTCCCGGGGGTGGACGTCTACACGGCGGAGGAGGTGGCGCGCCACGTCTCGCGCACCTTCGTCGTGGTCTCCCGCTTCCACCGCGCCATCGGCGTCGTCACGCTGCTGGCCGGCGCCATCTTCCTCGTGACGATCATGAGCCTGAAGCTCACGGAGATGCGGCGCGAGATCGGCGCCCTGCGCCTGCTGGGCGTGAGCCGCGCCACCATCGGGCTGGCCGTCCTGGCCATCGCCGCCGCGGCGGCGCTGCTGGGGACGCTGGTGGGGATGGGAGTGGGCGCCGCCCTCGTCGCCGCCATCAACGCCTACTACCGCCCGCTCTTCGAGACGCGCCTGCGCTTCGCGGTGCTGGTGCCGCAGACCCTGCTGGCCGCCGCGGTGCTGGCGGTCGTCCTGGGGGTGGGGGCGGGGGCGGCGGTGGCGGCCCGGCTGCTCCGTCGGCCGCCGCTGGAGCAGGTGGGACGCTGATGGTCTGGCTGCTGGCCCGGCGGACGCTGCGCCGCGCCCTCTCGCGCACGGTGCTGCTCGTGGCCGGGGTCACCATCGCCGGGGCGCTGCTCTTCGACATGTCGATGCTGGGCGGCGGGCTGGAGCGCAGCCTGGCCCTCAGCCTGGGACGCCTGCACTACGAGCTGCGCGTCCTGCCCGCGGGGACGCTGCCCTTCGCCACCGAGGCGACCATCCCCGACGCCGGGCGGGCCGCGCGGCGCATCGCCGCCCACCCCGAGGTGGCCTGGGCGGCGCCGCTGCTGGGTACGACCCTCTACGCGGAAGCGAACGAACGGCGGCGCGCCGCCTTCGCTTACGGCCTCACCCCCGAGGTTCCCGACATCGTGCGCGTCGAGGGACCGGGCCGTGCGGGCGTCGTGGTGAACCGCCCGCTGGCCGAGGCGCTGGACCTCCGGCCGGGGGACACCCTGCGGCTGGCCACGCGCATCAGCCCGCAGACCGGGACCCCCGAGCGCGTGATCACGGTGCGGGTGGGGGCGCTGGGCGAGTTCGCCTTTGACCTGGCGGGGCAGCGTACGCTGGCGCTGCCACTTGCCGACCTCCAGGCCCTGCTCGGGGCCGGTGCCGGGGAGGCCTCGCTCCTCCTGGTGAAGGTGCGGCCGGGGGCCGACCCCGAGCGGGTGGCCGCCTGGATCGAGGACGCCTTCCCGGCGCTGGACGCCCTCTCCGTGGCGGCCATCGTCGCGGAGATCCGCCGGCAGCTCACCTACTTCGCCCACTTCGCCACGGTGCTGAGCGCCGTCAGCCTGCTCGTCGCCTTCCTGCTCATCGGCGCGGTCCTCACCCTGGCGGTGGGCGAGCGGCTGGGGGAACTGGCCGCCCTGCGCGCCATCGGCCTCTCCCGCGCCCGGCTGGTGCTGCTCATCCTGATGGAGGGGCTGGTCGTGGCCGGCGTGAGCACGCCCCTGGCCCTCCTGCTCGGTGCGGCGATCAGCGACCCGCTCGACGCCATCCTGCGCAGCGCCCCGGGCGTCCCGTGCGAACTGCACTTCTTCGTGGGGAGCCCCGCCGCGGTGGCACGCACCGTGGCGCTGCTCCTCCTCACCGGCACCTTGGGCGCCGCCTACCCAGCCTGGGTGGCCGGCCGCCTCAACGTGGCGGCCACGCTGCACCGGGAGGTGCAGTGAGGTGGAAACCGTGCTGCACCCGGCCGCCCCGGGCGAGGTGCTGGTGGAGGTGCGCGAGGCCACCCGCACCTACCGCCTCGACGGCAGCGCCGTCCACGCGCTGCGCGGGGTGACGCTGGAGGTGCGGGCCGGGGAGTTCCTCGCCATCGTGGGGCCCTCGGGGAGCGGCAAGTCCACCCTGCTCCACCTGATGGGGGGCGTGGACCTCCCCACCGCCGGCGAGGTCCGCCTCTTCGGGCAGCCCACCCACCGCCTGAGCGACGCCGCGCTCTCGGCGCTGCGGCTGCGGCGTGTGGGCTTCGTCTTCCAGCGCTTCTTCCTCCTGCCGATGCTGACGCTGGCCGAGAACGTCCTGCTGCCCATGCTGGAGGCGGGAGTGCCGCCGCGGGAATGCGAGGCCCGGGTGGCCGCGCTGCTGCGCTACGTGGGGCTCGAGAGGCGCGCCCGCCACCTGCCCGGCCAGCTGAGCGGCGGCGAGCTGCAGCGCGGTGCCATCGCCCGCGCGCTGGCCAACGGCCCGGCGCTCCTGCTGGCCGACGAGCCCACGGGGGAGCTCGACCAGGAGACCGGGCGGCAGGTAGCCGACCTGCTGGGGCGCGTGCACGCGGCGGGGGTGGCCGTGGTGGTGGTGACCCACAACCCCGAGCTGGCCGCGCGGGCGCCGCGGGTGCTCACCATCCGCGACGGGGTGCTGATGTGACCCGCCGGCGCGGACCGGGCCAGCGTCAGGTCCCTCGCCACGGGGTGCCGGCATGACCGCCGCGGCGCTGCTCCTGGCCCGGCGCGCGCTGGGGACGCGGCCGCGCCGCACGTTCGTCCTCCTGCTGGGGTACGGGCTGGGCGTGGGCGTGATGGTGGCGCTCCTGGCGGTGGGGGACGCCCTGCTCCTGCAGGCGCAGGACCGCGACCTGGTGGCCGGCGGCGACCTGGTCCTCCTCCCCGAGGGCGTGGACCCCGAGCTCCTCAAGGTGGGCGGCGTCACGGCGATGTACCTGGCCATCCCCAACGCGCGCTACCTGGCGCGGCAGGTCCTCCTGGGGCCGCGGTACGCCGACGACGTCGCCGCCGTCTCCCCCGAGGTCACGGACCGTCTGGTCTACGTGCGCCCCGTGGAGCCCGCCGAGGGGAACGGCCCGCCGGAGGGCCTGCCGGCGCGCGCCAGCGCCGCCCTGCCCGAGGCCGCCCGGGCGGCGCGCAGTGCCCTGGCCGTACCCGGGCCGGCCTGGCGCGACACCGCCGCCGACCGGGCCTGGCTGCGGCCGGACCCCGCCACGCTGCTGGCGACGATCGACCGGTTCCACCGCCCGACCCCGGGCCCGGCGGGACGGACCTGGGCGGAGTGGTGGTACTTCAACCTCATCGACCGCAGCGGCACCTACGGCTACCTCGCCTTCGTGGCCGCGCGCGACGGGCGGGTCCAGGTCGGTCTCAGCCTGCGGCTACCCGACGGCCGCCACGTGCGCTGGGAGGAGGTCCACACCGACACCGTCCTCCCCGTGGCACCGGCGGGGCGTGCGGACGCGCTCGCCTTCCGGGCAGGGCCCCACCGCATCGATCTGCAGGACGGGATCTACCGGATACGCCTGCGCCGGGCGGAGGCGAGCCTCGACCTGACCGTGCGGCCGGTACCGGGGCTGGTCTTCCCCCCCGTGGAGTGGAGCGGCACCGGCGGGTTCCGCTCGGGGTACGTCGTCCCGGCGCTGCGCGCCGCCGCCCATGGCGCGCTGCGCCTCGGCGCCCGGACCGTCCCGCTGGCGGGGGTCGCCTACCACGACCACAACTGGGGGGTGTGGGAGGCGGTGACGTGGGAGTGGGGCACGGCCAGCACGGCCACGTTTGCCCTCCTCGCCGGGCAACTCCACCACCCGGCCGTGCGCGGACAGGAGATGTTCCTCGCCCTGTACGCGGGAGGTCCGCGGCCGGGCCTGCTGGCCACGCTGCGCGCCACCCCTCCCGTCTTCGGGGCGTGGCGGATGGTCCGGACGGTGGATGGGCGCCCGGTGCGGGTGCCGGGACGGATGACGTACCGGGCGGCCAACGACGCCGGGGACCGTCTGGCCGTGACGGTGGCGGTGCGGGACGTCGTCGCCACCCCCGCGGCGCCGGAAGGCGCACCCGCCCGACTGGTGTTCCTGCAGGTGCGGGGCGTCTACACCGTCGAGGGACGGGTTCGGGGGCAGGTGGTGCGCTTCCAGGCGGAGGGGTTCGCCGAGACCTTCCGGCCGCTGCGGTAGCCCTCTGGATGCCGCCTGGTCATTCCCCCTTGGGATCACCCTCGTCCAGCTCTGTCCAACGGATCGGCGCGTCAGCGGCCGCGCACGTAGCCAGTGGTCGGTTGCACGCGCCAGTGGTACGACACTTCATGAGATAGCACCTTTAGCCCCGACGCCACTCAGACGCGTCGTGAGCGAACATCACACGCGTCGGCGACATCGCCTTCAAGCGAGCAATGCTGGCCGCACCGATGTCTTGGCGGTCCGGCTCCCAACTACCAGTTCCCTCCTCAAACCCCTCGGGCGACTCTGCGGCTTGACCAGCGAGGACAACAATGCCTTTCGGACTATCCAAGATAAGCGACTGATGACCCATGGTGTGGCCCGGGGTCGGAAAAACCGTGGCGCCCGCCCAAATTTCGTGCTCGCCGTCAGCTATCTCAAACCGAGCGCCCGTGAAGTCGAACCATTCACGTACCGTGTAATTGGGAGTCCGGGCTTCCTCGAGCTCTGTGCGCTGGACCACGAATCGAGCGCCTTTGAACAGGTGATTGCCGCCGCAATGGTCGAAGTGCAGGTGGCAGTTGACCACCACATCCACGTCACTTACCAACACGCCCTTCTCACGCAGGAGAGCAACCAGATCATACCTCTTGGGCCGACAGTGGTCGTCAATCCAGCTGTGGGGGGGACCCAAACCCGTATCGAATAACAGGACTCCAGCGCTGGAGATAACAAGATAAGCGTAGTTCGAGACCAGTGTGTTCGGCCGAGGATGCCAACTCGGTGTAAGAATGTCTAATACGTGCAACCGAGCGATTCTCATTCTCTCTGAGCATCCAGTTTCCTGAGCGTGTGCTAAAGTCCGTTGAGAAATGAGGGAAGCGGCCCCGGCGTGGTGAATGAATCAGTGGGTGCAAACCCAAACACCATGCGGAAGGGAGACCGCTTC
>JAVHLY010000043.1 GCA_031081585.1 Armatimonadota bacterium | reverse complement strand
GCTGCCGGACGGGGTGGAGATGGTGATGCCGGGGGACAACGTGAACCTGGAGGTGGGGCTGATCACGCCGGTGGCGCTGGAGGAGGGGCTGCGGTTCGCCATCCGGGAGGGGGGGCGGACGGTGGGGGCCGGGGTGGTCACCCAGGTGCTGGAGTGAGGCACCGCGCCTCCCCGGCCTGCGGTCCCGCCGTGGCGCGGTGAGCGTCTAGAGGGGATGGACGAGGATGCCGAGGGATGTGATCACGCTGGCGTGTTCCGTGTGCAAGCGGCGGAACTACGTCACGACCAAGAACAAGAAGAATGATCCGGACCGCCTGGAGCTGAGAAAGTACTGCCGGTGGTGCCGGAAGCACACGCCGCACAAGGAGACCCGCTGAGCGTTGTCAGCCGGTCGGGACGCGCCCTATACTGAGGTCGTCGGCCGCAGGGGCGTTCGTTAATAGGCAAGCGGCCGGTCTCCAAAACCGGTGCTGGGGGTTCGAGTCCCTCCGCCCCTGCCAGGGATCGCTGCCGGAGGCGTAGCCTCCGGCAGCTTGTTTTGTTCCTCAACGCAGGAGTCCCAGTTCCTCCAGCCGGACGCGCATGGCGGCGGGCGTCACCTGGAACTCCCGCGCCAGCTCCCCTACCGCCCGCCGCGCGGCCTCCTCACGCTCGGCCCGCCCGGACGGCACCGCCAGCAGGGCCTGGTACCGCCGGAACCGCTGGCGGACCTCTCCGGCCGGCATCAGCAGCTCGGCGGCAAAGGCCCGGGCCTCCCGCTCCTCCCGCGCCCGTTCCGCTTCGAGGAGGCGGTCCGGGGCGCCCGGGGCCGGGCTGGCCGCCAGCGCGGTGTGGCCGAGCACGGCGTGGGCCAGCTCCTCCGCGATGACCCACCGGCGCTCGCCTACTGAGGTGAACGGGTAGTCCCGGTTCAGCAGCAGACGCACGCCGCCCTCCGTCCGGGCCACGCCGCCCCGCTCCCCCGCCGGCCGCCGCACCCACTCCACAGGGTGGGCCAGGAGGGCGGCCACCTGCTCCACGTCGACGGGCACACCCAGCCCGAACGCCGAGCGCACCTCCCGCGCTGTCCGCACCGCCGGCCGGTCGGCGGCCGCGGCCGGGGCCTCCACGGACCGGCGGCCGATCTCGCGGATCACCTCGGCCTGCTCAGGCGTGAAGGGGCGCCCGCCCGTCTCGAGCTGGAGGGTGCCGCAGGCGGGGCAGGTCCAGGCGACGGGGTCCTCGCAGGGGCTGGCGAACTCCGGCCCCATCTCCTCCCCGCACACGGGACACCAGCGCACGTCTCCGCCTCCTCCGCTCCTGGCCCCAAATGGTCGTCTGATAGCGGCAGTGTACCGCGGATCCCCCCGGGTCTGCACGGCGGGTACGTCGCCGACGTCGCGTCGCCGGGAGGGCCGAGCAGCGTGCCGTGGGGCGTAATCCCGCCCGCCGGGAACGGGCGCATCAGGAGCGCCGGGCCCAGCGGGTGGGGGGTATAGCCAGGGCCGAGCCGGATGCACGCGGGCTGGTGGGCCGGGATCCGCCCCGGCATAGGAGTTGCCCGACTTTCGGCGTATCTCACCCTCCACAAGCGCCCGGCAGATTGCGGGTCCAGCCCGTCGTGGGAGGGTCGGTCCGTTGAGCGCACACTGCCCCGCCGGTGACGCCGCGGTCCCGGCAGCGTTCAGGCCGTCGGCCAGGGCCGGGGGCGGATCGTCGCGCTCACCGGTGAGCCCGGCATCGGCCCGTCGCGCCTTGTGGCGGAGCTGCAGGGTGAGACTCCGCGGCTGCGCCTCTGTCCGGGGATGGTGGTCCACGCCCCCCCCAGTCGGCTCCTCTCGCCGACGTCGTCGTGGAACGGGAGCGTCAGGAGTAGGCGTGCGCTGCCCGACCTGCGGCTTCGACAATCCCGCCGGCATGCGGTTGTGCGGCAATTGCGGCACCGCGCTGGAGGGGGTGGCGGGCGCGGGCGAGGAGCGCAAACTCGTCACCGTCCTCTTTGCCGACGTCGTCGGCTCCACGGCCCTGGCTGCCGCGGTCGACCCGGAACGCCTCCGCGGGCAGATGGCGCGGTTCTTTGCCGTCGCCCGCGAGGAGGTCGAGCGCTACGGCGGCACCGTGGAGAAGTTCATCGGCGACGCCGTCATGGCCGTCTTCGGCCTGCCGGTCATCCACGAGGACGACGCGGAACGGGCCGCCCGCGCCGTCAGTGCCATCCGCGCCCGGATCGAGCCGGAGGTCGCCGCCGGACGCCTGCCGCCGATCCGCGCCGGCCTGGCCACCGGCGAGGTCGTGGCCAACCCCCGCGCCGTGGAGAAAGGGGAGTTCCTGGTCACCGGCGAGGTGGTCAACCTGGCGGCGCGCCTCCAGCAGCACGCCGAGCCCGGCCAGATCCTGGTCAGCGCACGGACGATGCGCGCCCTGCAGCACGCCGCCGCCTTGCGGGCCGCGCCTCCCCTGACGGTCAAGGGGCCCGCGGACCCGCTGCCGGCCTGGGAACTGCGCGACCTGGCCCCGCCGCGGGAGCGGGAGGTGCGGGCCACGCCCTTCGTCGGCCGGGAGGAGGAACTCGACCTGCTGGTCGGGCACCTGCGCCGCACGCGCCGGGAGGGGCGCGGCCACGTGGTGACGATCCTCGGTCCGGCCGGCGTCGGCAAGACCCGCCTGGTGCAGGAGTTCCGCCAGCGGGCGGGCGACGTGCACAGCCTCCGCGGCCGCGCGCTGCCGTACGGCACCGGCGTCCCGCTCTGGGCACTGGGCGAGACCATCCGAGAGGAGTGCGGCATCCTCTTCGGCGATCCGCTGGACACGGCTCGCCGCAAGGTCACCGCGGCGGCAGGGCGCCTGGACGTGGTGGATGGCGTCCCCGCGCTGCTCTCCGTCCTCGGGCTGGGCCCGGCGGGGCGTGATCTCACCCGGCAAGAGCTCTTCGCCGGCATGCGCGTCTTCTTCCGGGCCCTGGCCGAACGGGGGCCGCTGCTCCTGATCCTGGAAGATATGCACTCGGCGGATGACGTTACCCTGGATTACCTGGAGCACAGCGCCGACTGGATCCGGGAGATTCCCCTGCTCCTGCTCGTCCTCTCCCGGGCGGAACTGCTGGAGCGCCGCCCGACCTGGCTCGGGGGAAAACGCAGCGCGTCCACCCTCTCCCTCGACCCGCTGGGAGGCCAGGAGAGCCTCGCCCTGGCCCGGGGGATTCTGGGCGGCCGGGACGCGCCGGAGGAGTTGCTCGACCGTGTGCTCAAGCGCGCCGAGGGCAACCCGCTCTTTATGGAGGAAATGCTCCGCGCCTGGATCGAGGGGGGAGTGCTCACTCCCGCCGGCGACCGCTGGACGCTGGCGGTCCCGCTGGCCGAGGTGCCGGTCCCCGACACGGTGCACGCCGTCATCGCGGCGCGCGTGGACACGCTGCCCGCCGCGGAGAAGCAGGTCCTCCAGGTGGCCGCGGTCCAGGGGAAGGACTTCTGGCTGGGAGGCGTGCGCCACATCGTGACCGACGACCACGTGGACCAGGCGCTGGCCGGGCTGGAACAAAGAGAGTTCGTGATCCGCAAGCCGCGGTCCGTGCTGGCGGCCGAGGAGGAGTTCACCTTCCGGCACATCCTCATCCGCGACGTCGCCTACGGCCTGATCCCCAAGGCGCAGCGCTGGCCGATGCACGCCCGGCTGGCCGAGTGGAGCGCGCGGACGGTCGGAGACCGGCAGGCCGAGTAGGCCTTCTACATCGCGCACCACTGGCTGCAGGTGGTGGCCCTGCGCCAGGAACTCGGCCTGCCTCCCGACGCCCGCGCTCAGGCGCAGGCTCGCCGGAACCTGCTCCTGGCCGGGCAGCGGGCGGCGCGCGTCTACGCCAACGCCACGGCGCTGGACCACTACACCCGGGCGCTCGACCTCGACCCGCCCCCGCCGGACCGCCTCCAGGCCCTCCTGGGGCGAGGCGCCGTCTGGATGCTGCTGGGCCAGTACGAACGGGCGCGCGAGGACTTCACGGCCGCCAGGGCGCTGGCGCATCGGACCGGCGACCGGCGCGCCGAAGCCATGGCGCTCGACGACCTCGGCCACTCCTACCGGCGCCAGGACCTCATCACCGAGGCGCTCGGCCACCTGGAGCCGGCGCTGGCGCTCAGCCGGGAGGTGGGAGACCCCGCCCTGACCGGCCGCATCCTCAACCACATCGGGTTTACGTACTTCAGCGCCACCCGGCATGCCGAGGCCACTCGCCACCACGAGGAGGCCCGCCGCCTGCTCGAGCAGACGGGCGACCGGGCCGGGCTGGCCGAGAGCCTGCACGGGCTGGCCGAGAACCTGTTCTTCCAGGGTGCCTTTCCCGACGCGCTCGCCTGGCTGAAAGAGTCGGCCCGGCTCAGCGAGGAGGTCGGCAACCGCTCGCTCGCCGGGGAGAACCGGTTCATGATCGCCTTCGCCCAGTCGCGACTGGCCCAGTACGAGGAGGCGCAGGTGAACCTGCAGCGCAGCCTGGAGACGCTGGTGGAGATCGGCGATGTCTGGAATGAGGCCATCGCCTTGTGGAACGCCGCCGTCCTCTCCACGATCCTCGGCGACATCGGACCGGCGCTCACCCGGGCCGCCAGGGGGCTGACCCTGGCCCGCCAGATCGGTGCCCGCCGCTTCCAAATCTTCCACCTGACCCAGCTGGGTGTCATCCACCGGGAAATCGAAGACTTCCACAGCGCCCTGCAGGCCGACACCGAGGCGGCGGCGCTGGCGCAGCAGGTTGAGGCAGGCTGGATGGCGACGATCCTCGCCGGGCTCGCGCTCCACACGCTGGGCCTGGGGCGGCCGGTGGAGAGCCGGCAGCACCTGGCGCAGGCCGAGGAGCACCTGGCCAGGACGGAAGTCAGGTGGGACATTCCTCTCCTGCTCACAGAGACGGCGGGGCGGGTCCTCCTGGCCGCGGGACAGCCGGAGGAGGCAGGGCTGCGGGCACGGGAGCTCGCCCGCCTGGTGGAACAGACCGGGCTCACCCACTGGCAATTGCCGGCGCTCCACCTCCAGGCCGCCGCCGCCGCGGCGCACGGCGAGAGGGATCAGGGCGTCCGGCTCTCTCGGGAGGCGGAGGCGCTGGCCGAACGGCAATCCAGTCCCCTCGCGTTCAGCAGGTCGCCGCCCTGGCGGGGGTCTGAGGGTCGAGCGCAGCCCGCCGGCCCGGCTACCAGAGGGCCCTGCGGCCAGCTCGGCCATCTCGGGATCCCGGTCGTTGAACAGGGAGGGAGTCCTGCCTGCGTGAGGTAGAAAGGATAGCCCGATCCCGGGCGGGGGACGCGGTGCCACAGGTCCCTTTGACACCCGGTCCGGTCGGCTTATAATGAGAGGCGCTTGACAGGCCGCGACGGTCTTTTTCTTTTTTGGAGGGTTCATGGCCCGGATCGGCAACCTCAAGGCGGCGCGCGTGGTGGCCCGGCCGGCGCGCCCGGCGGCGGCGCCCCGGCGCCTCCCGGCCGTGCTGGAGCGCGTCCTCCGCTACCTGCGGGAGGTGCGCACCGAGCTGAGCCGGGTGGACTGGCCCTCGCGGCGCGAGCTCGTGGGGTCCACGACCATCGTCGTCGTCGTGCTGGTGGTGCTGGCGCTCTACCTGGGGTTCTGGGACTACCTCTTCACGGTGGGGGTGCGGCGCTGGGTCATCGGCCCGGTGCCGTGAGGCCGTGGCCCCGGACCGCCGCGGGGCCGCAGGGCCGGGAGTGGCCGGTGGCCAGAGGGTGAGCGAGGGATCCCCATGAGCACGTTCGACCCACTGAAGGACCTCTTCCGGGACGAGCCAGTCGTCACGGAGGAGCCGGCCCAGGAGGTGCCCGAGGAGGAGCCGGAACCCCCGCGCGACCCGCGGGCGCGCTGGTACGTCGTCCACACCTACTCCGGGTACGAGAACAAGGTCAAGACCAACCTGGAGCGCCGCATCGAGTCGATGAACATGCGGGAGAAGATCTTCCAGGTCCTCGTGCCCATGGAGAAGGAGAAGGAGATCAAGGGTGGCCGGCGGCGCGAGGTGGAGAAGAAGATCTTCCCCGGCTACGTCCTCGTGCAGATGGTCATGGACGACGACTCCTGGTACGTCGTCCGCAACACCCCCGGGGTGACGGGGTTCGTGGGCTCCGGGTCGCGGCCCATCCCGCTGGAGGACAAGGAGGTCCGCCAGCTGCTGCGGCAGCTGAAGGACGAGACGCCCAAGTACCGGATCACCTTCCAGAAGGGGTCGGCGGTGCGCATCACCTCGGGTCCCTTCCAGGACTTCACGGGGCTCGTGGACGAGATCATGATGGAGAAGGAGAAGGTGCGGGTGCTCGTCTCTATCTTCGGGCGCGAGACCCCCGTCGAACTCGATTTCGGCCAGGTGGAGAAGGTCTGAGGGCCTGGGCCGGGCCCGGCGCGGCCGGCCCCGCGGCCAGGCCTGTGAGGGTGTGAGCGGATGGCCAAGAAGGTCGTCGCGGTGGTGAAGCTGCAGATCCCGGCGGGCAAGGCCACGCCGGCGCCCCCCGTGGGCCCCGCCCTGGGGCAGCACGGGGTGAATATCATGGAGTTCGTCAAGGCCTACAACGAGCGCACGGCGCGCCAGGCCGGGACCATCGTCCCCGTGGAGATCACCATCTACGCCGACCGCACCTTCTCCTTCGTCACCAAGACCCCGCCGGCGTCGGTCCTGCTCAAGCAGGCGGCGAAGGTGGAGAAGGGCTCGGGCGAGCCCAACAAGACCACGGTCGGGCAGATCACCCGCCGCCAGCTGCGGGAGATCGCCGAGCAGAAGATGCAGGACCTCAACGCCCCCACCGTCGAGGCGGCCATGAAGATGATCGAAGGGACCGCCCGGTCGATGGGGATCGAGATCACCGGATAGCCGGCCCTCGGGGGCCGGCCGGCCCGTCCAGGAGGGCGACGTGGGAGGGCGGCGCGGCCGCCCGGCAGACCACCAGGAGGGACCACCATGGCCAGGCACGGCAAGCGGTACCTCGAGGCCAGCCAGCGCATCGACCGGACCCGGCTCTACGACCCGGAGGAGGCGGTCCGCCTCCTCAAGCAGACCGCCACGGCGAAGTTCCCGGAGACGGTGGAGGCCCACGTCCGGCTCGGGGTCGACCCCAAGCACGCCGACCAGCAGGTGCGCGGCACCGTGACGCTGCCGGCGGGGACGGGGAAGCGCGTGCGGGTGGCGGTCTTCGCCAAGGGGGAGAAGGCGAAGGAGGCGGAGGCGGCCGGGGCGGACGTGGTCGGGCTGGAGGACCTGGTGGAGAAGGTCCAGGGCGGGTGGACGGAGTTCGACGTGGCCGTGGCCACGCCGGACGTCATGGGCGTGGTGGGGCGGCTCGGCCGGATCCTGGGCCCGCGCGGGCTGATGCCCAACCCCAAGGCCGGGACGGTCACGCCGGACGTGGGGCGGGCGGTCCGGGAGATCAAGGCGGGCAAGATCGAGTTCCGCGTGGACAAGTTCGGCATCGTGCACGTCCCCATCGGCAAGGCCACTTTCAGCGAGCCGGACCTGCTGCGCAACCTGGCCGCGCTCATCGACGCCCTGGTGCGGGCGCGGCCGGCCGCCGCCAAGGGGCAGTACCTGCGCTCGGTCACCTTGACGACGACGATGGGGCCCGGAATCAAGGTCGACCCGGCGAAGGCCCAAGCGCTGGTCCAGAGCATCGCGGCGTAAGGGAGCCGGTCCGCCCGGCCTGGTCGGTCCTTTGACGCCGGCGGGGAGGCCATGGTAGACTCCGCCGCGGCCGACCCCGGCGGGGCCGGCCAGCGATCGGCCCGAGACCGCAGGTGCGTCTTGCTTAAACGGCGGGGTGTCCCGCCGCCTGCCGAGGCCCGACCGACCATGCTGAGGACGCGCCCAGGGGTGCGTCCCGCCCTGTCGCAGGCGGCCGTCTCGGGCAGGCCGCCTGTCCGTTTTTGGGGGGCCGCCGGCGGGGCGCGAGGGTCCCGGGTGCGGGCCGGCAGCGGCAGGGTGGGCAGCGCGCGCGGGCCCCGGGGATCGGGTCGGGAAGGGAGCAGAGCGTGATGGTACGGCCGGAGAAGGTCGAGGAGGTCGAGGCCCTGCGGGAGCGGCTGGCCCGCGCGCGGGGCGTCGTCCTCACCGACTTCCGCGGGCTCACCGTCCCGGAGATGAACCAGCTCCGCACCCGGCTGCGGGAGGCGCGCGTGGAGTACCGGGTGGTGAAGAACCGGCTCCTCCTGCGGGCGGCCCGGGCGGCCGGCATCGAGGGCCTGGAACCCTACCTGGAAGGGCCGACCGCCGCCGCCTTCGGCTACGACGACCCGGTCGTGGCCGCCAGGGTGATCCAGGAGTTCATCCGGCAGATGCGCAAGCTCGAGACCAAGGGGGGCATCGTGGAGGGGCGGGCGGTGACCCCGGAACAGGTGCGGACCCTGGCCGACCTCCCGCCGCGCCCGGTCCTGCTGGCCCAGGTGGTGGGCGGCATCCAGGCGCCGCTCGGCCGCCTGGTGGGCGTGCTCACGGGCCTGCAGCGGAACCTGGTCTGGGTGCTGGCGCAGGTCCAGGCCAGGCGGGTCGAGAGGGCGCCGGAGGGTGCGGCCGCCCCCGGGGCCGGGGCGGGCACGGCGTAGGGTGTGAAGCAACGAGCGTGCGCCCCCCTGGCGGGCGGAGGCAGGGAGGGACAGGCTGACGCGGGCAGGCGTCAGGAGGAGGCAGGCGATGGCAACCCAGGTGAAGCTCTCGAAGGACGAGATCGTGGCGGCGATCGAGAACCTGACGGTCCTCGAGCTCGCCGAACTGGTGAAGGCGCTGGAGGAGCGCTTCGGGGTGAGCGCGGCCGCCCCGGTGGCCGTGGCCGCGGGTCCGGCCCCGGCGGGCGCCCCCGCCGCGGCGGCGCCGCCGGCCGAGGAGCAGACCGAGTTCGACGTGATCCTCGCCAGCGTGGGCGAGAAGAAGATCCAGGTGATCAAGGTCGTCCGGGAGCTCACCGGGCTGGGCCTGAAGGAGGCCAAGGACCTGGTGGACAACGCTCCCCGGCCGGTGAAAGAGAAGGTCAGCCGGCAGGAGGCCGAGCAGATCAAGGCGAAGCTGGAAGCGGAAGGCGCCAAGGTCGAGATCAAGTAACGGCGGGGCGCTCGGTCGCCCCGCCCGTCCAGTATCCCCCTCTTGACGCTCCCGGGGCGGGGCGGTAGCATCTTTTTTACTGCGAAAATGCCTGGGGCACCGTAGCGACGGGGCTCTGCCGGGCCGCGGGCCGGCAGAGCGAGCGGGGGGCAAGTGAGGCACAACGGCAGGTGGTGGACGAAAGCGAGGCACCTCTGGTCGCCTTGCTTTCTCCATTTCCGGCCCTCCCTCCCCGGGGCGGCCCCTGGCCTGGTATCCGGTCTGCTCGCGTAACCGCCCGCAGTCCAGCCCGATCGTCCTGGAGGTGGGTCTGCCGACGTGAAGACGCAGGCGAAGCGAAGAGCGATGCGTACGCCCACGAATCCTCGCCGGCTGGGCATCGAGCACAAGGTGGTCCGGCGGGGCCGGCGCCCCCGCGTGTCCTTCGCCAAGATCCCCGAGATCCTCGACGTGCCGGACCTGGTGGAGGTCCAGCGCCGCTCCTACGAGTGGTTCCTGCGCGAGGGGATCCGCGAGGTCTTCGAGGAGGTCTCCCCCATCCAGGACTTCACGGGGAACCTGGAGCTCCACTTCGCCGTGGAGAGCGGGCAGAAGAAGACCCCGCCGCCGAGCGTCTTCGCCGGGGACCCCGTCCTGGACTTCGGCGGCTACCGGATCGAGCGGCTGAAGTACACCGAGGAGGAGTGTCGCGACCGGGACTACAACTTCAGCGCCGCCCTCAAGGTGAAGGTCCGCCTGGTCATCCGGGAGACCGGCGAGATCAAGGAGCAGGAGGTCTTCATGGGGGACTTCCCGCTCATGACCGAGCGGGGGACCTTCATCATCAACGGAGCGGAGCGGGTGGTGGTGAGCCAGCTCGTCCGCTCCCCCGGCGTCTACTACAACTTCACCGAGGGGCCCACCGGGCGGCTGCCCACCGCCACGGTCATCCCCCACCGCGGGGCCTGGCTGGAGCTGGAGGCCGACCCCAACGGGATCCTCTACACCCGCATCGACCGCACCCGGAAGATCCCCGCCACCGTGCTCCTGCGGGCGGTGGGCTACGAGACCAACGAGCAGATCGCCGCGCTGTACGACGGGGACGAGGTCATCCTGGCCACCCTGGCCAAGGACCCCAGCCGCGACCAGGACAGCGCCCTGGTGGAGATCTACAAGCGCCTGCGGCCGGGCGACCCGCCCACGGTGGAGAGCGCGCGCACGCTGATGCACAGCCTCTTCTTCGAGCCCCGGCGCTACGACCTGGGCCGGGTGGGCCGCTACAAGCTGAACAAGAAGCTGGGGCTGGACCACCCCCTGGAGCAGCGCACCCTGACCAAGGAGGACATCGTCGAGATCATCCGCTACATGGTGCGGCTGGTCCGGGGCGAGACCCAGGCCGTGGACGACGACATCGACCACCTGGGCAACCGGCGCGTGCGCTCGGTGGGCGAGCTGCTGCAGAACCAGTTCCGCATCGGCATGCTGCGGATGGAGCGGGTCATCCGCGAGCGCATGACCATCCAGGACACGGCGCAGATCACCCCGCAGCTGCTCATCAACATCCGGCCGGTCGTGGCGGCCATCCGGGAGTTCTTCGGCAGCAGCCAGCTCTCCCAGTTCATGGACCAGACCAACCCCCTGGCCGAGCTGACGCACAAGCGCCGCCTCTCCGCGCTGGGCCCGGGGGGCCTCTCCCGGGAGCGCGCGGGGTTCGAGGTGCGCGACGTCCACCCCTCCCACTACGGCCGGATGTGCCCCATCGAGACGCCGGAGGGGCCGAACATCGGCCTCATCTCCTCCCTCTCCAGCTACGCCCGGGTGAACGACCTGGGCTTCATCGAGACCCCCTACCGCGAGGTGCGCCACGGCGTGGTGACCCGGCGCATCCGCTACCTGACCGCCGACGAGGAGGACCGCTACATCATCGCCCAGGCCAACGCGCCGGTGGACGAGGACGGGCGGCTGAGGGGGCCTCGGGTCACCGCCCGGCACGGCTCGGAGATCGTCGTCGTCCCGCCCGAGCAGGTCCACTTCATGGACGTCTCGCCGAAGCAGATCGTCTCCGTGGCCACGGCGCTCATCCCCTTCCTGGAGCACGACGACGCCAACCGGGCGCTCATGGGCTCGAACATGCAGCGCCAGGCGGTCCCGCTGCTCACCACGGAGGCGCCGCTGGTGGGCACGGGGATGGAGTACCGCGCGGCCGTGGACAGCGGGGCGGTGGTGGTGGCCCGGCGCGACGGGGTGGTGGAGTCGGTCACCGGCGAGGAGATCGTCGTGAAGACCGAGCGGGGCCGCGACGTCTACCGCCTGACGAAGTTCATGCGCAGCAACCAGGGGACCTGCATCAACCAGGTGCCCATCGTCCGCAGCGGCCAGGAGGTCAAGACCGGGGACGTGCTGGCCGACGGTCCCTCCACCGACCTGGGCGAGCTGGCGCTGGGGCGCAACGTGCTCGTGGCCTTCATGCCCTGGGAGGGCTACAACTACGAGGACGCCATCGTCATCAGCGACCGCCTGGTCAAGGAGGACCTCTTCACCTCCATCCACATCGAGGAGTACGAGGTGGAGGCCCGCGACACCAAGCTCGGCCCCGAGGAGATCACCCGGGACATCCCCAACGTCGGGGAGGAGGCGCTGCGCGACCTGGACGAGCGGGGCATCGTCCGCATCGGCGCCGAGGTCCGCTCCGGGGACATCCTGGTGGGCAAGGTGACGCCGAAGGGCGAGACGGAGCTCACCGCGGAGGAGCGGCTGCTGCGGGCCATCTTTGGGGAGAAGGCCCGCGAGGTGCGCGACACCTCGCTGAAGGTGCCCCACGGCGAGAAGGGCAAGGTCGTGGCCGTGAAGATGTTCAGCCGGGAGCAGGGGGACGAGCTGCCGCCCGGCGTGAACACCCTGGTGCGGGTCTACGTGGCGCAGAAGCGCAAGATCACCGTGGGGGACAAGATGGCGGGGCGTCACGGCAACAAGGGGGTCATCTCGGTCATCCTGCCCGAGGAGGACATGCCCTTCCTCCCCGACGGCACCCCGGTGGACCTCATCCTCAACCCGCTGGGCGTGCCCTCCCGGATGAACGTGGGGCAGGTGCTGGAGACCCACCTGGGGTGGGCGGCGGAGCGCCTGAACCTCTGGGTGGAGAGCCCGGTCTTCGACGGCCCGCGGGAGACGGAGATCCGCGAGCTCCTGCGCCAGGCCGGCCTGCCCGAGTCCGGCAAGACCGTCCTGCGCGACGGCCGCACCGGGGAGCCCTTCGACCAGCCGGTCACCGTGGGCTTCATCTACATGATGAAGCTCCTGCACCTGGTGGAGGACAAGATCCACGCCCGCTCCACGGGCCCCTACAGCCTGATCACCCAGCAGCCGCTGGGGGGCAAGGCACAGTTCGGCGGCCAGCGCTTCGGCGAGATGGAGGTCTGGGCGCTGGAGGCCTACGGCGCCGCCAGCACGCTCCAGGAGCTGCTGACGGTGAAGTCCGACGACGTCGTCGGGCGGGTGAAGACCTACGAGGCCATCGTCAAGGGCGAGAACATCCAGGAGCCGGGCGTGCCCGAGTCCTTCAAGGTCCTGGTGAAGGAGCTGCAGGCGCTCTGCCTGGACGTCAAGGTGCTCAGCGAGGACAAGAAGGAGATCGAGCTCAAGGAGATCGAGGAGGACATCACCGAGACGGCCAAGGCGCTGGGCATCAACCTGGAAGGCGAAGAGGCGTTGGTGGAGGAGTACTAGCGCCCCCCGCGCCCCACTGTCCGAAGGGGAGACGAACGCGACCATGCAGGACGTCAACAACTTCGACGCGGTCAAGATCGGGCTGGCCAGTCCGGAGCAGATCCGCGCCTGGTCCCACGGCGAGGTGAAGAAGCCGGAGACGATCAACTACCGCACGCTGAAGCCCGAGCGCGACGGGCTGTTCGACGAGCGGATCTTCGGCCCCACGCGGGACTGGGAGTGCCACTGCGGCAAGTACAAGCGCATCCGCTTCAAGGGGATCATCTGCGACCGCTGCGGCGTGGAGGTCACCCGGGCGAAGGTGCGCCGCGAGCGCATGGGGCACATCTCCCTGGCCGCGCCCGTCTGCCACATCTGGTACCTCAAGGGGGTGCCGAGCCGCATCGGCCTGCTGCTCGACATGTCCCCCCGGGCGCTGGAGCGGGTCGTCTACTTCGCCTCCTACGTCGTCATCGACCCCGGGACCACCCCGCTGCAGAAGAAGCAGCTGCTCAGCGAGAACGAGTACCGGGAGATGCGGGAGCGCTACGGCCAGAGCTTCCGCGCCGGCATGGGGGCGGAGGCCATCCGGGAGCTGCTGGCGGAGATCGACGTCGAGAAGCTCTCCCGGCAGCTGCGGGCGGAGCTGCGGGAGGCCAGCGGCCAGAAGCGCATAAAGATCCTCAAGCGCCTCGAGGTGGTGGAGGCCTTCCGCAAGAGCGGCAACAAGCCCACCTGGATGATCCTGGACGTCATCCCGGTCATCCCGCCGGACCTGCGCCCGATGGTGCAGCTGGACGGCGGCCGCTTCGCCACCAGCGACCTCAACGACCTCTACCGCCGCGTCATCAACCGCAACAACCGCCTGAAGCGGCTGCTCGACCTGGGGGCGCCGGAGATCATCGTGCGCAACGAGAAGCGCATGCTCCAGGAGGCCGTGGACGCCCTCATCGACAACGGACGGCGCGGCCGCCCCGTCACCGGGCCCAACAACCGGCCGCTGAAGTCGCTCTCCGACATGCTCAAGGGCAAGCAGGGGCGGTTCCGCCAGAACCTGCTGGGCAAGCGCGTCGACTACTCCGGCCGCTCGGTCATCGTCGTGGGCCCCAAGCTCAAGCTGCACCAGTGCGGCCTGCCCAAGGAGATGGCCCTGGAGCTCTTCAAGCCCTTCGTGATGAAGCGGCTGGTGGACCGCAACCTGGCCCAGAACATCAAGAGCGCCAAGCGCATGGTGGAGCGGGCTCGCCCCGAGGTCTGGGACGTGCTGGAGGACGTGGTCCGGGAGCACCCGGTGCTGCTCAACCGCGCCCCCACCCTCCACCGGCTGGGCATCCAGGCCTTCGAGCCGGTACTCATCGAGGGGAAGGCCATCCAGGTGCACCCGCTGGTCTGCACCGCCTACAACGCCGACTTCGACGGGGACCAGATGGCCGTCCACGTGCCCCTCTCCGCCGCGGCCCAGGCGGAGGCGCGCCTGCTGATGCTCTCGGCCTACAACATCCTCTCCCCGGCCTACGGCCGGGCCATCACCAGCCCCACCCGCGACATCGTCTTCGGCTGCTACTACCTGACCCAGGAGCAGGCGGGCGCGCGCGGCGAGGGCAAGGTCTTCAGCACACCCACCGAGGCCATCATGGCCTACGAGGCCGGGGCCGTGGAGCTGCACGCCCGCATCAAGGTCCGCCTCACCCGCGACAGCGAGCCCGTCGAGACGACGGTGGGGCGCGTGATCTTCAACGAGGCCATCCCCGAGGAGCTGCGCTTCATCAACGACGTCTGCGACCGCAAGGTGCTCGCCCAGATCGTCAGCGAGGCCTACAGCCGCCTGGGCTCGAGCAAGACCGTCCAGCTCCTGGACGCGCTCAAGGACCTGGGGTTCCGCTACGCCACCAAGAGCGGCTCGGGCATCGCCATCGACGACATCGTCATCCCGCCGGAGAAGGACCGCATCCTCAAGGAGGCGGAGAAGCAGATCGACGCCATCGAGCAGCAGTACCGCCGGGGCCTGATCACGGAGGGGGAGCGCTACCAGCGCGCCATCGACGTCTGGACCAAGGCCACGGAGGAGATCACCGAGGCGATGCTGCGCGGCTTCGACCCCTTCAACCCGCTGTACATGATGGCCATCTCCGGGGCCCGCGGGAACATCCAGCAGATCCGCCAGCTGGCCGGCATGCGGGGCCTGATGACCGACCCGAGCGGGCGGATCATCGAGCTGCCCATCAAGGCGAACTTCCGGGAGGGGCTGACCGTGCTGGAGTACTTCATCTCCACCCACGGGCAGCGCAAGGGCCTGGCCGACACGGCCATCCGCACCAGCGAGTCCGGGTACCTGACCCGTCGGCTGGTGGACGTGGCGCAGGACGTCGTCGTGCGGGACGAGGACTGCAAGACCACCGAGGGCATCCGCCTGACCGCCATCAAGGAGGGCACCGAGGTGGTCGTGCCGCTGCGCGACCGCATCGTCGGCCGTGTGGCCGCGGAGGACGTCGTCCCGCCGCGCAAGCGCAAGCCCATCGTGGAGGCCGACCAGGAGATCGACGAGGACACCGCCGCCCAGATCGAGGAGGAGGGGGTCGAGTCGGTACTGGTGCGCTCGGTGCTCACGTGCAAGAGCCGCTACGGCGTCTGCGCCAAGTGCTACGGGCGCAACCTGGCCACCGGCAAGCTGGTGGAGATCGGGGAGGCGGTGGGGATCATCGCCGCCCAGTCCATCGGCGAGCCGGGCACGCAGCTGACCATGCGGACCTTCCACACGGGCGGGGTGGCCGGCTTCGACATCACCCAGGGCCTGCCGCGCGTGGAGGAGCTCTTCGAGGCGCGTCGGCCCAAGTGGCAGGCGGTCATCGCCGAGGTGGCCGGCCGCGTGCGCCTCGAGGAGGCCAAGGGGGGCCGCCGCCTCATCGTCACGGGGAAGGACGGAGCGGAGCAGGTGGCCACCGTCCCGCACGGCGTGCGCCTGCGCGTGAGCGAGGGGGACCGGGTCGAGCCGGGCGACCAGCTCACCGAGGGCCCGGTGAACCCCCACGACATCCTGCGCATCAAGGGGCTGGAGGCGGTGCAGACCTACCTGGTGCAGGAGATCCAGTCCGTCTACCGCTCCCAGGGCGTGGACATCAACGACAAGCACATCGAGATCATCGTCCGCCAGATGCTGCGGCGGGTGAAGGTCGAGGAGGCCGGCGACACCGAGTTCCTGCCCGGGCAGCTCGTCGACAAGTTCGAGTTCGAGGAGGAGAACGCCCGGGCCATCGCCGAGGGCCGGGAGCCGGCGCAGGCCCGCCCCACGCTGCTCGGGATCACCAAGGCCTCCCTGGCCACGGACAGCTTCCTGAGCGCCGCCTCCTTCCAGGAGACCGCGCGGGTCCTCACCGACGCGGCCACCAAGGGGAAGGTCGACCCGCTCATCGGGCTGAAGGAGAACGTGATCATCGGCAAGCTCATCCCCGCGGGCACGGGGATGTCGCGCTACCGGAACATCAAGATCACCGCGGAACTCTAGGGCCCTGCCCGGCCGCGCCCGCCGATCCGACCGGGTCCGGACGGGGCGAGACCCCCGTCGCCCCGTCCGCCGGCGCGGTTGCCGCCCCCAGGGCC
>JAVHLY010000042.1 GCA_031081585.1 Armatimonadota bacterium | reverse complement strand
GCTAGCTACCGCGCCGCCCCCGGCGCTCCCTCCAGCCAGTCGAGGTCGCCGCGCAGGCGGCGGAGGGCTAGCCGCTGGCGCGCCTTCTGCGGAAACACGGCCACCTCGACCCCTGCGGGATAGGGGCGCGGGAGGCCGTTGGCGACCATGCCCTTCGCGGAGATCAATCCACGCCGCTCGACAACGACCGTTGGACAGGGCGGGTGCGGCGCCACACGCCGGTGGAGAGAGGCCTCCCGCCCCTCGAGAGAGGCCTCCCGCCCCGCGGTTCACCGGACCCCCGCCATCCGCTCCGTCGCCACCTCGCCCACGTGGGTCGTCTTCGCCCAGTCGATCCGCCCGGTCACGGCACTGCGCACGTACCGGGCGATGGCGTAGGGCACCACGACGAAGCGGTGCAGGGAGAAGAGGGCGAAGCGCAGCGGCACCCCCACCAGCTGCGCGGGGCGCCACCCCAGCCGCTCCACCACCGCCCCCAGCAGGCTCAGGGAGCAGAGCCCCGACGCGCCGGCCATGAGGTGCGGGGAGACCTGCAGGAAGAGCACCACCACCCCGGCCAGGCGCAGCAGCCCATAGGCGTAGGTCGTCAGCAGCGCCAGCGTGGCCACGAGGCTCCCCGCCAGGAAGAAGAGGACGTCCACCCGCGTCTGCAGCGGCAGCCGGCCGAAGAGGATGGCCGGCAGGTGCTCGCCCAGCGCCTGCATCGCCCCCTCGAACCAGCGCGTGCGCTGCCGCACCAGGTCGCGCACCGTGGGCACCGCCTCCTCCCAGACGACGGCCTCCTCGCAGTAGCGGATCCGCCAGCCGCGCAGGTGGAAGCGCACGGAGAGGTCGATGTCCTCGGTGAGGGCGTCCTCGTGCCACCCCCCCACCGCCTCCAGGGCGTCGCGGCGCAGGACGAGCCCGTTGCCGGCGAAGGCGACGAAGGCGCGCAGCCGCTCCCGGGCGCGCTGGAAGAGCGTCATGAAGATGCCGAACTCGTCCGCCTGCATGCGGGTGAGGAGGTTCTGCCCGGCGTTGTAGGGAAGGCGACGTGCCTGCACGCCGCCCACCCGGGGGCCGTCCAGGCAGGCCACCATGCGCTGCAGGAAGTCCGGGGCCACGCGCGCATCGGCGTCGAAGAAGGCCAGCAGCCGCCCCCGCGCCACGCGCAGCCCCGCGTTGAGCGCGGCCGCCTTCCCCACGCTCCCCAGCGGCGTGCGCACCACGCGCAGCCCCAGGCGGGGGCGCAGCCGCTCCAGGACCTCGGCGGTGCCGTCGGTGGAGCGATCGTCGATGACGATGAGCTCGAAGCGCCGCCGGCCGCGGCGGTGGTAGTCGAGCCGGGCCAGGCAGCGCAGCGTGTCCGCGATCACCGCCATTTCGTCCTTCACCGGGACGAGGATGGAGACGAAGGGACGCGCCGCCGTGGGGGGCCGGGGCGCGGGGCGGCGCAGCCCCACCACCAGGAGCACGGTGCTGTAGATGCTCAGCACGATGAAGAGGGTCTGCAGCCAGCGCACGCTGACGAAGACGTAGTGGAAGACGAAGCGGCCGATGTAGTCGAGGCTGTGCACCACCATGGCCACCCACAGGGCGGCGATGAGCAGCAGGACCAGGTGGCGGGTCGTGCGCGGGCTCACGGGGTCTGCGCCCCCTCAGGCGCCGCGGCCGCCCCCGCGGCCCCCCAGCGGCGCGGCCGACGTCTCTGGCGCCTCTGGCGGTGGGGCGGCACCCGGTGATGCGGCGGGACCCAGCAGGCGGTCGATGGCCGGTCCCAAGGGCGGGTGGAGCACCCCCGCGTCGGTGACGAGGGCAGTGACGAGGTGGTGAGGGGTGACGTCGAAGGCGGGGTTGCGCGCCGGCGTCCCCTGCGGGGCGATGGGGCGACCGGCCACGGTCAGGACCTCCTCGGGGGGGCGCTCCTCGATGGGGATGGCCCCCCCGTCGGGCAAGCGGGGGTCGAAGGTGGAGCGCGGCGCCGCCACCACGAAGGGGATCCCGTGCGCCCGGGCCAGGACGGCCAGGGCGTAGGTGCCGATCTTGTTGGCGACGTCGCCGTTGCGCGCCACCCGGTCGGCCCCGACGAGGACGCGGTCCACCTCCCCGCGGGCCATCAGCCACCCGGCGGCGCTGTCGGTGAGCAGCGCGAAGGGGATGCCGTCGCGCTGCAGCTCCCAGGCGGTGAGGCGAGCACCCTGCAGCACCGGCCGCGTCTCGCAGGCCAGCACCCGAATGCCCCTCCCCTGCGCGTGGGCGCGGCGGAGGATGCCGTAGGCCGTCCCGCCGCCCACGGTGGCCAGGCTGCCGGTGTTGCAGTAGGTGAGGATGCGCTCGCCCGGGGCGATGAGCGCGGCCCCGAACTCGGCGATGCGAGCGTTGGCCGCGAGGTCCTCCCGGGCCACCGCCTCGGCCTCGTCCAGGAGGACCCGGGCGGGGTCGGCGTCCGCAGGGGCGGTGCGCAGCCGGGTGAGCAGGCGGTCGAGCGCCCAGCGCAGGTTCACGGCGGTGGGCCGCGCCGCCGCCAGGGCTGCGGCCACCTCCACCAGCGCCTCGGGCGTGCGTGCCTGCCCCCGCCAGGCGGCCAGGGCGAGCGCGTAGGCGGCGGCCGCGCCGATGGCCGGCGCGCCGCGCACCCGCAGGCGGCGGATCGCCTCCGCCACCTCCTCCCACGAGCGGCAGACGCGAACCTGCACCTGGTAGGGGAGGAGGGTCTGGTCCAGGAGACGGACCGTGCCCTCCTCCCACCAGACGCTCCTCACCGCCACGCCCCCCGCGTCCACCGCCCCTCCCATGATACCCCGCCCCGCCGCGGGGAGGTCCCCGCCTCGCGGGGCCACGCCGCGTCCCAGCACGGGCGGGCCCCGCCGGAGGACCCGGGCACGCTACCCCAGCGGCAGCAGGCCGGCGCGGTCGGTCGGCACCACCTCCGCGTGGATGGTGACGGTGCTCGGCGTGAAGAGGAAGATCGCCTCCCCCACCCGCTGCAGGTGACCGTCCAGGGCGTAGGTGACGCCGCTCAGGAAGTCCACGATGCGACGGCTGAGCTCCGGGTCCACCGCCTGCAGGTTGAGGACGACGGGCCGCCGGTCGCGCAGGCAGTCGGCGGCGCGCCGGGCGTCGTCGAAGGCCCGCGGCTCGAGGACGACGATCTCCAGCTGCCGCGGGGTGTGCAGGCTGAGGACGGGGGCGCGACGGCGCGGCTCCGCCCCCGGCGTCTCCGCCCCGTCCTCCTCGGGAGACTCCTCGGCGAAGCCGAGGAAGGTCATGAACCGCTGCATGGCGCTCACCGCTACACCTCCCGCTCTCCCCTCCCCTCCCCGGTCGATCCCGCGGTGGGCGCCTCTCCCGCGCCCGCCGGACGGGCCGGGCGCTCCCCGAAGAGCGCCCGCCCGATCCGTACGATCGTGGCCCCTTCTTCCACGGCCACCTCGAAGTCGTCCGTCATCCCCATGGAGAGGTGCTCCGCCTCGGGGAGCACCTCGCGCACCCGGTCCCGCAGCGCCCGCAGCGCCCGGAAGACCGGCCGCGCCGCCTCGGGATCGGGGGCGAGCGGCGCGATCGTCATCATCCCCAGGACGCGCACCCCCGTCCACCTCCGCGCCGCCCGGGCGGCGGCGACCACCTCCTCGGGGGCGAAGCCGTGCTTCTGCGGCTCGCGCGCCACGTTCACCTGCAGCAGCACGCGGACCTCGCGCCCCAGGCGCTCGGCGTGCCGCGCCAGCGTCTCCCCCAGGCGCAGGGAGTCCACCGAGTGGATCAGGGTGAAGGCCTCGGCGGCGTGGCGCGCCTTGTTCCGCTGCAGGTGCCCGACCAGGTGCCAGCGCGGCCCCGCGCCCAGCCGGGCGATCTTGGGCAGGGCCTCCTGGACGCGGTTCTCCCCCAGGTCGCGCAGGCCGAGGGCCAGGGCCTCGCGCACCTGCGCCACCCCGACCCCCTTCGTCACCGCCACCAGCGTGACATCCTCGGGGGCGCGCCCCACACGGCGCGCCGCGGCGGCCAGCCGCCCGCGCACCTGCGCCAGCCGGGAGGCGAGCGCGTCCGGCGACCGGGACACCTATTCTACGGCCCTCCGTCGACTCCTATGGGCGCCGATGGGCGCCGGGCGATCTCCGCCCGTCGCCGCCCCACCGCGCCGCCCGGCGGGCGCGGCCGGGCGTGGGCTGCGGCGCGGGCTGATCAACCCGGCCTGGCGGCCGGTCGTCCCGTCGCGGCGGTAGGAGAACCACAGCTCGGGGTGGCAGGCGGTGCAGCGCCGGCTCACCCAGATCTGCCCGGGCGGCACGCCGGCGGCGATGAGCTCGAGCCGGTTGGCCTCCCACAGGTCGAGGAAGCCCCGGTCGCCCTGCCCGGGCCGCACCACGGCCCGGGCCCGGGGCCGTGCCTGGAACGCCGCCACCACCTCGGGGCCCACCTCGTAGTGGTCGGGTCCGATGGCCGGGCCCAGCGCGACGCGCAGGTCCCGTGGGTCGGTGCCGAAGGCCCGGACCATGGCCGCCACGGCCGCGCCGGCGATGCCCGCGGCGGTCCCCCGCCACCCGGCGTGCACCGCGCCGACGGCCCCGCGCCGCGGGTCCCACAGCAGGATGGGGACGCAGTCGGCGGCGTGCACCGCCAGCGTCACCGCCGGATCCGCGGTGAGGAGCCCGTCGGCGCCCGCCACCGCCCTGCCCGCGTCGGCGCGGGTGACCACCACCACCGCGGTGCCGTGCACCTGGGTGGCCTCGACGTGACCGGCGGGGTCCACCCCGAGGGCCGACAGGACACGGCGGCGGTTCTCGGCCACGCAGGCCGGGTCGTCGCCAGCGCCGCGGCCCAGGTTGAGGGTGGCGAAGGGCCCGTCGCTCACCCCGCCCCGCCGGGTGGTGAAGGCGTGGGTCACCCCGGCGAGGGTGGGGGCACGCAGGAGCGGGATCGCGGTGGCCACGGCCGGCCGCGGGCTCGACCCTGCGGGACGGGGGCGGCCCGGGTGGCCGCGCGCCACCTTCAGACGACACGCTCCCGGATCGCCGCGCTCAGGTAGTCCATGGCGGCGACGACGAGGGTGATCGCCCACACCGCGGTGGCGGCCTGCTGCCACTGCAGCAGGTTGATGTACTGCATGAGGAGGAAGCCCACGCCGCCACCCCCCACCATGCCGATGACCGTGGACATGCGCACGTTGATGTCCCACCGGTAGATGGTGAAGGCGATGAACGGCGGGACGATCTGCGGGATCACCGCGTAGCGGATCACCTGGAGCGGGCTGGCCCCCGTGGCGGTGATCGCCTCGATGGGCCCGGGGTCGATGGACTCGATCTGCTCCGAGTAGAGCTTCCCCAGCGAGGCCACCGAGTGGAGCGCCAGCGCCAGCACCCCGGCGAACGGCCCGATGCCCACCCAGACGGCGAAGACCGTCGCCATGATGAGCGGCTCGATGGAGCGCAGGATGTTGAGCACCGTGCGCACGACGCCGTAGACCACGGTCCCCAGCGGGCCGCGCATGAGGTTCTTCGCGGCCAGGAAGCTTAGCGGGACGGCGAAGACCACGGCGATGGTCGTCCCCATGAGCGCCAGGAAGATCGTCTCGACGATTCGGGCCGCCACCAGGGTGAGCGTCTGGCTGGGGCGCAGCACCCGCCCGCCCACCTGGACCTGGGCGATGAGGCGGTGGGACTGGCCGATGAGGTCGGGGACGGTGAGGGTGACGGCGAACTGCCCCTGGCCGTCGGTGCGGAACCCCGCCGCGCGGGCCCGGGAGCCGGACTGGTCCTCCCAGAGCAGCTCCCCCGGCCGGTTCGGGGCAAAGCCCTCGCCGCGGACGACGAGGCGCTGGCCGGGTTGCCCCACCGGGCTGGAGAGGAGGAGGCGGGGGCCGCCCGGCGGGGCCTCGACCGACGGCGGGGTGGCGGGGAAGAAGGCGAAGCCGGCGGCGGCCTCCTGCAGGCGCGGCGCCCAGGTCACCAGGTCGGGGCGCACCAGGTCGCGCACCAGCGGCTTCACCAGGGGCGCCTTGGTGACGAGGTCTCCCAGGTTGATCTGCGTGACCTTCCACCCGTATGCGTAGACGACCGCCAGCCCGACGAGCAGCAGGGCCAGCGTCCACGGACGGGTGCGCGGCCGGGGCACGGCCACCGGCGGGACCCGCTGGGGGACGGCGCGCTCAGCCATGCCCGGCGACGACCTCCCGGAGACGCCCCCGCCGCTGCCTGGTGGCGCTCATGCGATCTCCACCTCCACGGCCTCCTCCCCGTAGATCTCGCGGAACCGGCGCTCGTCGATCTCGTGGGGGAGCCCCTCGAAGACCAGACGGCCCTGCTTGAGGGCGATGACGCGGGTCCCGTACCGGCGGGCCAGGCTGAGGAAGTGGAGGCTGCAGATGACGGTGATGCCCTCCTTGCGGTTGAGCTCCTCCACGTACTTGAGGATCGAGTGCGAGGTGGCGGGATCGAGGCTGGCCACCGGTTCGTCCGCCAGGATGAGGCGGGGCTCCTGCATCAGGGCGCGGGCGATGCCCACGCGCTGCTGCTGGCCGCCCGAGAGCTGGTCGGCGCGGGTGCGGGCCTTCTCGGCGATGCCCACTCGCTCCAGGTTCGCCAGGGCCCGGGCCACCTCGTCGCGGGGGAAGTAGTTCAGGAGCGCCTGGGAGGGGGGCAGGTAGCCCAGCCGCCCGGCCAGCACGTTGGTCAGCACCGGCGAGCGCTTCACCAGGTTGAACTGCTGGAAGATCATGCCGATCTGGCGGCGCAGGCGCCGCAGCTCGTCGGGCCGGAGGGCGGTCACGTCCACGTCGTCGATGTAGACCTTGCCCGACGTGGGTTCGATCAGGCGGTTGATGCAGCGCAACAGGGTGGACTTGCCCGACCCGGACAGCCCGATGACGATGAGGAACTCCCCCGGCCGCACCGTGAAGGAGACGTCGTCGAGTGCCCGCGTCCCGTCCGGGAAGACCTTGACCAGGTGCTCCACGCGGACGGCCGCGCCCTTCATGGGCCGGTGCGTCGCCTCCATCGGCCGATGGGGGGAGGGGCCGGGCGCCCCTCCCCGCCGACCGCGTCCCTCATGCCGGCTACCGGACGATCCGGTTGAGGTCGAGCCCCAGCAGCTTGATCGCGTCCCGGATGGGGTTGAAGAACGCGTCCAGGTTGGGGACCTGCCGCGGGTCGACGTTGTACTTCTTGATCAGGTCCTCGTACGTGGCGTAGCCCTCGTGCTGGTACAGCGCGTTAACCGCCTCCCGCCCGGGCGGGGTCTGGGCGATGTGGAACATGGCCCGGATGATCCGCTGCTTGACCTCGTCGGGCAGCTCCTTCCGGAAGCTGATCGTGTCATTGGGGATGTAGCCGATGGTCGGCGGGCCCACGTACTCGAGGATCCGCACCTTCTCCTTGACGTCGGGAAACTGCCGCATCACCCGCTCGCGTGCGTCGCTGCCAAAGCGGTCCCCGAAGGTGGCCCCGGCGTCCACGCTCCCCTGGTAGATGGCGATGACCACCCGGTCGTGCCCGCCGGCGAAGATCACCTGACTGAAGAAGGTGTTGGGGTCGAAGCCCTTCTTCTTGATGTAGACCGCGGGCCAGATGTAGCTGGAGGTCGAGGCGGGATCGCCGAAGGCGAACCGCTTGCCGCGCAGGTCGGCGATGCTCCGAGCCGGCACGTCGCTGCGCACCAGGATCTGCGACCCGTAGTAGGGCAGGTTGGCCCGAATACTGATCAGCCCCACCTCCGCGCCGCATCGGGCGTTGGCCAAGACGTACGATGCGGGCGCAAACCAGGCGATGTGCACGCGCCCGGCGCACAGCGCCTCGATGGTCGCGGCGTAGCTGGTCGGCACCGTGGCCTCGATGCTGTACCCGGTGGCCACCTCCAGCATGCGGGCCACGGTGCGTCCGCTGGCCAGGACGCGCTCGGCATCCAGCGACGGGACGAACGCCATCACCAGGCGCGTCTGCGCCTGCGCCGCCGGCACCGGCCCCGCGACGACCGCCGCCAGCAGGAGCACGACCAGGCCTCTCACCAGTACGTGCTGTCGGTTCCTCACACGTCCCCCTCCCCCGCTTCCGGATTCGCGCCTGCTGCGTGGGCCCCCGACCGCGGCCGCGTGCCCCGCCCGCGCCCGGGGCCCCGCTCCGGCTTCAGACCTCGAGTGGACGGACAGGATTCGCTGCGCACGGCACCGCCACCCTCATCATAGCCCTGCGGGGCGGCCTGCGACAGGGAGCGCCGGGAGGGGTCAGGTCTGCTGGTAGCGGGCCACCAGGTCGCTGACGACGGGGATGGTGAAGGTCTGGCCCTGGTAGGCCCGGTAGCCGTAGACCAGCGCCAGGATCAGCCAGACCAGGCCGATCCACCAGGTGAGCATCCCCAGCCACCACAACCCGGGCACACTCGTGACGATGGCCAGCGCGATGGCGACCACCACGTAGCTGAGGCCGAGCCCCACCGACTGGACGGCGTGGTAGCGCAGGAAGGCGCTGCGCTTCAGGTCGGTGAGGAGTACGACGATGGCGACGGGCCAGATCGGGTAGCCGAGCCCCGCCAGCAGGCGGTCCTGGTCGCTCCCGGGGGTCAGGGTCATAGGCTCCTCCTTCCGGGCTGTGGCCCGGGGGTCAGGTGGCCGCCCCGGTCGCGGGCGGCGTCGTCACCGCGTCAGCACCTGGCGTACCCGCAGGATGGGCAGGTAGCACACCCGTTCGTCTGGATCAGGTTGGCCCCGCAGTCGGGGCAGATGCCAACGAACTCGAGCGGCCAGCCGACCTCACCGGCGCCCTGCTGACGCCCGTTGCCCTCGGAGACGACGGCCGGCGTCGCCGGGGGGGAGGCGGGGACGCCCACAGGCGCCGGCTCCTCCTCGGACCGATTCGCCTGGAAGCGGAGCCGCTCCTGGCGGGTGCGCACCGCCGGCTCCGGCAGGGCCTCCGCCCGCGGGAAGACGCGGTCGGGCCGGAACCCGTCCCCGTAGAGAGCCCGCCCCAGCGCCAGGGCCACGGCCTGGGCGATGGTGGAGACGCGCACCACCGTCCCGTCCACGCTGCGGTCGAGGGCCACCTCTTTGCTCTGGACCCGCCAGAGCTGCTCCAGGACCTGACGGGGGTCCACGCCGGCGCGCAGGGCCAGCGAGGCCAGGCGGCCGATGGCCTCGGCCTCGACGTCGAAGGAGTGGACGAAGACCTCGCTGATGCCGATCTCGTCCTCGTTCACCACGACGTAGATGCGGCCGCGGGGGGTCTCGACGCGCTCGGTGCGGCCGACGGTCACCTTCGGGCGGGGCCGCGGGGCGGGGGTGACGCCGGGGCAGGCGCCCGCTGCGGTCGCCAGGGTCGCCGTGGGCGCGGGCGCCGGCGCGGCGACCGACGCGGGGCTTGCCGGCGACGGCGCCGCCGGAACCGTGACGACCACGGGCGCCGGCCGGGCCGCCTCGGGCGATGGCACCACGCCCGCCGCCCTGGCCTGCTGGGTGGTGAGCAGGATGCCCTCGCGGCTCCCCTCCCGGTAGACGGTGATGCCCTTACAGCCCAGCTTCCAGGCCAGGAAGTAGATGCGCTCGACCTCCTCCACCGGCGTGTCGTGCGGCAGGTTCACCGTGCTACTGATGGCGTGGTCGATGTGTTTCTGGATGGCCGCCTGCATCTTCACCCGCATCTCGGGCTTGATCTGGTGCGCCGTGACGAAGGACGGCGGCAGCGCCGTCTCGTCCCGCAGGCCGACGCGCGCCATGTACTCCCGCACCAGCGGATGGTAGACCTTGAAGGTCTCCTGGGAGAGCGACTCCGAGCGCCGGATGTAGGCCAGGTCGAAGATGGGCTCGATGCCGCTCGTCACCCCGGCCAGCGCCGCCCCGCTGCCGACCGGCGGCACGGTGAGCAACGCCACGTTGCGCAACCCGTGCGCCTGGATGCGGTCGAGCAGCGGCTGGGGCAGCGCCTGGATGAACGGCGACTGGAAGTGCCGCACCGGGTCGTAGGCCGGGAACGGCCCCTTCTCGCGCGCCAGGTTGACGCTCTCGTCGTAGACGATGACCTTGATGCGCTCGAAGAGCCGGTCCACGAACGCCACGGCCTCGTCGGTGTCGTACTTGAGCCCGAGCATGATGAGCATGTCGCCGAGCCCCGTGAAGCCCACACCGATGCGCCGGGAGCGCAGGCTGGCCTCCCGCTGCTGCGAGAGGGGGTGCCGGTCGGCGTTGTAGTCGAGGATGTTGTCGAGGAACCGCGTCGCGTACCGCAGCGCGCGCTCCAGCGCCTGCCAGTCCACCCGCGCCTCCGGGGTGAAGGCGTGCGCGACGAAGCGGGCCAGGTTCACGTTGCCGAGGTTGCAGTTCCCGTACGGCTCTAGCGGGATCTCCGAGCAGGGGTTGGTGGTGATCACCTCCATACCGTTGTACTCGCTGGTCGACCACCGTTTGACCGTGTCCCAGAAGATCACGCCCGGTTCGGCGTAGTCGCGCGCCCCGCGGATCAGCTCCTCCCACAGGTGGCGGGCGCGGATCGTCCGGCGCACGCGCACCTTCTCGTTCTCGAAGACGAGCTCCCAGGGGGCGTCCTGCTCCACCGCCCGCATGAAGGCGTCCGACACGCGCACGCTGATGTTGGCGTAGCGCACCTTGTCCAGGTTGCGCTTGACCCTGACGAAGTCGAGGACGTCGGGGTGGTGGTCGGCGATGGTGATCATCAGCGCCCCCCGGCGCCCGCTCTGGCCGATGGTCCCGGTGGTGAGGGACATCAGCTCCATGAAGGAGACCGACCCCGTGCTGCTCCGGGCCGCGTTGTTCACGGGCGCCCCCCGGGGCCGCAGGCAGGAGATGTCGCCGCCCACCCCGCCGCCGAAGGAGTAGGTGCGGGCGGCTTCCTTCATCCACTCGAAGATGGCCTCGATGGAGTCCTCCTGGATGGGGATGACGTAGCAGTTCGAGCTCGTGACCCGCTTCGGGTTGCCCGCGGCGTGCATGATCCGCCCGCCGGGGATGAAGCGGAAGTCCTCCAGCAGCCAGGTGAACTTCTCCTCCCACTCCGCCCGTCGCGCCGGCGCCTCCACGCCGGCCAGCTCGCGGGCGATCCGCCGCCACATCTCCGGCGGGGTGCGCTCCAGCACCCGCCCCTCCCGGTCGCGCAGGGCGTACTTGTCATAGAAGACGCGCGCGCGCAGCTCGTCCCCCTGGAAGTAGGCCAGGGTCTCCGGGGGCAGGTCGGTGGCCCGGGCCGCCGGCTCCCCCGCGCCCGGCGCCGCGGTGAGTGCCGCGGTACCCGGCTCTGGGGTGGTCGGGGCAGTGGCGGACAGCGCGGCAGAGGCAGCAGCGGGAGACGGAGCAGCGGCGGTCGGATCCAATGCGGTCACCCCCTGGCGGTTGGTCTCAGGCCTTGTCGGTCGGGCTGCCGGGCAGCGGGAGGAGCGGGACCTGCGCCCGGCCGGCCTCCTCCCGGGCCTTCCGGGCCTTCAGCGTCTCGATCTCCTCGACCAGCGTGTCCACGTCCCGGAAGCGGCGGTGCTCGCTGGCGAAACGCACGTAGGCCACGTCGTCGAGCGGGCGGAGGCGCTCCATGACCATCTCGCCGATCTCCACGCTGCGCACCTCGCGCTCCCCGCGGTTGCGCAGCTCCCGCTCCACCGCCTGGACGATCCCCTCCAGCGCCTCCATGGAGATGGGGCGCTTGCCCGCCGCCTTGACCAGGCCCCCCAGCACCTTGTCGCGGGAGAAGGGTTCGCGGCGTCCGTCGCGCTTGACGACCATGAGGGGGATGGGGTCGACGCGTTCGTAGGTGGTGAAGCGGCGCCCGCAGGCCAGACACTCCCGGCGGCGGCGGATGGCCGCACCGTCCTCGACGGGGCGGGAGTCGAGGACCTTGCTCTCCTCGTGCTGGCAGTGGGGGCAGCGCATCCCGACGGTCCCGCCGGAGAAAGATGTGGACAGAGGAAGGAAGACCCTCTGCCCCTTAGCACAGGGAGCCTACCACAAGATCTTGTGTTCGTCAAGGGCAGCAGCGCCCAGATCTATGAGCCCCAGACGACCCGCTCATGACGGTAGACGGCTGCAGCACCGGCCAGGACGAGGCCTGTGGCCAGGAGCAAGGAGACCACGGCCAGCCCCACGTCGACCCCGCCGACCGTGCCCACCACGACGCCTCGCAGCAGGTAGCCGCTGTTGAGGAAGGGGAGCGCGTAGACCCAGGTCCGGCGGCCCCACTCCGGCAGGAGCTGCGCCAGGATCACGGCCGCGGCCACGGCCAGGTAGAGGGGGGTGAAGAGGAGCTGGGCCTCGCGCACGCTCCGCGCCACCAGGCTGAGGAGGAGCTGGACGGCGGTGAGGAAGCCGGCCAGCGGCAGGCCGGCCGCCAGCAGCGCCAGGGCGACGGTCGGCGGAAGCGAGGTGGCGGCCTGCCCGAGCGCCGTGCCGCCGACGCGGAGCGTGGCCAGGACCGCCCCCACGACCAGGGCCACCGAGCAGACCGCCAGGAGCAGCACCGTGGCGAACTTCCCCAGGACCAGCGCCAGCCGTGGAGGGGGCGTGAGAAGGAGGGCGGCCAGTGTGCCCCGCTCGGCCTCCCCCGCGCCCAGGTCGAGGGCAGCGTACTGCCCCCCGAGCACCATCCACACGGCGATGAAGAAGGGCAGCACTGTGGCCAGCGCCGCCCGGACCGTATCCACCGTGGGGCCCACCGCCTCCACCTCGACGTGCAACGGCAGCAGCGTCTCGGCCGCGAGCCCGAGGGCGGCCAGGCGGGCCTGCATCGCCTCCAGGCTGTAGCGGGCCAGGGCCTCCGTCACCTTCTGCCGGGCCACGACCGAGGCCACGCTCGTCCCCTGGTAGAGCACCCGCACCCGCACGGCCCCCTCCACCGGGGAGGCCTCCAGCACCGCATCGACACGGCCCGCCTGCAGCGCGCCGAGCGGCTCCGGCGCGGCCACGACGACCAGCGCCCCCTGCGCTCGGGCCTGCTGCAGGAACGGCGCCAGGTGCTCCGCGCCCCGCACCGCCACGCGCACGGGCGCCGCCTGGAGGCGAGCCTCCTCGCGCACGGCGAGGGCGGGCAGGCCCAGCGTCACAGCGGGCATGAGGACCACCGGCACCGCCAGTCCGAGGGCCACCGTCCGCCGGTCGCGCAGCGCCTCGGTCATCTCCTTCAGGAAGACGGTCCAGGCGGGCCCCAGCAGTCGGCCGAGCGCCCGCGTCACTGCCACCACAGGCTCCACAGCGGTACCGTGCTGACCAGGAAGATGAGGATGAGCACAAGCCCCAGCACCACCCGCCCCGGGCTGAGCGGGGTGACGTCGTCGAGCGGTCCCGGATGCCCGCGGGCGAGGAAGAGCCAGATCAGCACGGCCATCGGCAGGTAGCCCAGGGCCAGCGCCAGGACCACCCCGCCGTACGACACCAGGCGGTGACGCTCCGGGCCCAGCGCGGCGCGCACCGCGTGCCCGCCGTCCAGCATGCTGGCCGGCAGGAGGTTCAGGCTGGTCACCAACAACCCGTACCACCCGGCCCAGAAGGCGGGGTGGCCCAGCACCACCAGGCCTTCCGGCGGGCGCAGCAGCCATTCCGTGAGCCACCGCACCAGCAGCGGGTCGGGGAAGCTGATGTACCCCTCGCCCAGTGGCGGCACCAGGTAGGAGTGGCGGATGCCGTAGGCCAGGACGGGCAGACACAGCAGGAAGCCGGCGATGGGACCCGACGCGCCCAGGTCCATGAGACTGTCGCGGTCCGGCGCCGGGCGGCGGGTGACGATCACCGCCCCCATCGTGCCCACCGGCGGGATCATCGGGATGAAGTAGGGCAGGCTGGCCTGCACCCCGCGGCGGGCGGCCGCCACCTTGTGCCCCATCTCGTGGGTGAGGAGGATCGCCATGAGCGGCACGGCGTAGGCGGCGGCGCCGGTGAGCGCGTCGCGCAGGTATCCGGCCTCGACCAGGGGGAGGGCCTGGAGGTAGCCGGCGGCCAGCGTCGTGGCCAGCGTGGCCAGGAAGAGGAGGAGGTGGAGGCCGTAGCGCACCGGCGGGACGGCCGGCGCCGGCAGCACCAGGAGCAGCGTGGTGTCCCGCCGACGCCGCAGGGCCGGCAGAAGACCCAGCGGCTCGAGGACCCGACGGACCGCCTCGAAGCGCAGGCGCAGGTCGCCGGGGTGGTCCACGGCGAAGGCGGGCCGACCGCCGTCGAACCAGACGTCGCGGACGGGGAGGTATGGATCGATCAGCCCGCGGATCTCGTCGATCCGCCAGAGGAGCTCCGTCGACATGCAGGGCTATTCTACCGTCTCCGCGTGCCGCTCGCGCGTCCGCGCGCCTCTCCTGCACGGGAGCCGCCGCGGAGACACCGTGCCCTGGGGCGCCCCGGTACCGTGCAGTGACCGCCCGGAGGAAGGCGACGTCATGAGGGCCAAGAGCAGGGGCGTGGCGGTCCGCCTGGCCCCGTTCGTCCCGACGCTCCTCCTCCTCGGCGTGGTGTTCGCTTTCGAGCATCCGGGCCGCGCACCCGGGGAGGCCCTCAGCGCCGCAGCCCTCGCGCTGGCGCTGCCCCTGGCGGTGGTCCATGCCTCCAGGGCGCTGGCCGTCATCCTCTCCCCTCCCGTGCGCCGCTACCCCCTCGAGGTCGCGCTCCCCGGCCCTCTGGCGCCTCTGCGACCCCTGGTGCCCCTGGTGCTCCTGGTGCTCCTGGTCCTCCTGGTCCTCGTGGGGTGGGCCCGACCGGGGTGGGTGGTCGTGGCGCTCCTGCCGTGTCTCCTCGTCCCTGCCGGGATACTGCTCGGCGATACGCTCGACGCGCTGGCCGTACGGGCGGGCAGGCGGGCGGCCGGCACGGGTGCGCCGGTGGCCGTCACCGTGGCTCTGGTGGCGGCCGGGTTCGCGCTGGCACTCGGCACCGCCGCGGCAGGACAGGCCCTGGCCCCCCGATCCCCTGCGTCCTTCGTGGCGGGCCTCGTGGCGCTCTCGTGGGGGGCCCTCACGGGCACCGCGGTGACCGCCGGGGTCCTCGTCGCGGCGCTGGCCGGGCGCAGCCGCAGGCAGGCGGCATCGCGCGCCGCCCGCGTGCTGGTCTTCACCGTCGTCACCGCCGCGCTCCTCGGCTACACGGCGGGCGCCCTGGGTCCGGGTCTGCTCTCCCCGTCGGGCACCCCGTACGTCCCCCTCCCGGTCCTGGTCCTGCTGGCGGGCGGCGCGGTGACCGTCGCCGCGGACGTCGACCGCTCGGAGGCCCTCCATCGGGTCGTCCCCCCGCAGGCGCTCTCCGACCTCCTCGTGAGTGCCACCGCGGGAGTCGTGAGCCTGGTCCTGCTGGGTGAGCGCCTCGGTGGCTTCCCGTGGACACCGCTCGTCGCCACGGTCGCCCTGGCCGCCCTGCTCGCCGGCGGAGCGGGGGCGGTGATCCTGCGAGGTCGGCGCAGGCCGGTCGACCTCTCTTACTCCCCGGGCCCGCCCACCGGCGTCCACCCGTCCGGTGCGCCCGCGCGGGCGGTGCTGGTAGCGAGCCTGGTCCTGCTCCTCCTGCTCCATGAGGTCCCGCGCCGTGAACTCGACCTGGCCAGCCGCGCCGGGACCGCCCTGGCCTGGGCAGTGTTCGTGCTGGCCGGGTGGCGCGCAACGGGGGCATTCGAGCCGCTGGCCCGCCGGGTGCTGCGCAGCCGGAGGCGCGCGCGCCTCCTGCCATGGCTGGTGTGGGCAGCGGCTCTCTTCTACCCGGCCTACTTCCCGGTGCAGGACTACCTGCTCGGGGTCCTGCGTGCTGGCGGGCGTCCCTGGGAGGGCCTGGGCCCCTCCCTGGCCAGTTTGGCCTTCCTCGCGCTGGGCCCCGGTTTCTTCCTCGCGTACTTCGTCGTCATCGCCACGCTGCTCGCGGTCTTTGCCGCCGCGGGCATGCTGATGGCCTCGTTCCTCGGCGACCTCGTCGAGGCTGCCCTGCCGCCGCCTGAGCGGTGGCGGCGTCCCTGGCCTGGCAGCCCGTGGCTCGTCCTCGCACCTGCCGCTGCCCTGGTGGGCGTGATGTTCGCCGTGCCCGGTGAGCTGCCGGAGAACCGCTACGGATGGGGCCTGGGCGTGGCGATCCTGGGGCTCGCCGTGGCGGTCCCGTTGCTGGCGGTGGGCACCCTGCGCTCGCGGGAGGGCCCCCGGCACGGGCACCGGGCCAGGCGGGTGGTGCGCGACCTGCTCTGGGCGGCGCTACTGGGGTGGTTCGTCGGCTACACCATGGGCGAGGCGCGGGAGATCGGCGCGGTCGGCGCCGTGCCCTTCGTGGCCCTGCTCATGGCGGGCCTGAAGTTTTTCGAGATCTTGTTGGAGGCGCCCGAGCGGATCACCCGGGCCGGACTGGCCGTCGCGGCGCTGCCCGACCTCCTGGTCGCCGTCGTCGCCGCGCTCCTCCTGCTGACCTTCATCCAGACCGTGGC
>JAVHLY010000041.1 GCA_031081585.1 Armatimonadota bacterium | reverse complement strand
CCCCCGGCTCCTCCCCGACACGCCACCGCAAGCAGCGCCGCCGCGAGGGCGGTGGTCGCCACCCGCCTGGTCCGCGACAGCAGCGCGACGACCTGGACCGGGCTCCGCATCGCCTCGCTACCACCCTCCCCTGTCCCGCGGGGGTCCCCCCGCCGGCGCTACCACTGGAACGGCGACCATTCCGGCTCCGAGCCCTGCGGGTCCAGCACGTACGCCCGCATCGAGGAGTGGATCGGCTCGGTCACCAGCACGCCCCGGCCGTCGGCGAAGGTGAAGGCGCGGCCATCGGGGGAGAGGGCGCCGCCCTTCGCCTCGCCCTGGAGCTGGAAGCCGACCTCGGGCACGAAGACGGGCACGCACCGCCCGGGTGCACTGGCATAGGCGCAGGCGCGCATCTCCTCCAGCGAGAACTCGACCTCCACCCGCTCGCCGGCTGCTGCAGGGCGGTAGGCGATGGCGTGCCAGCCGGTGATCCGCTCCTCGGAGTTGACGACCCGGTAGGTGGCCCCCAGGACCAGCATCCGGTTGCCATTGCGCGCGACGTCGTAGATCTCGTCGCGGAGCGCCGGAACCCCCACCATATAGGGGCTGTCGTGCTCCCAGCCGGTCCGCGGGCCGCGCACGAGGTATGGGTAGGCCCCGTTGCCGGAGAGGACCAGGCGCTCGTTCGTCATCCACCGGACGTGGTAGTAGCTGGACGAGAAGGTATCCCACCTGCCCGCGACGCCGGCGATGGCGTCGGCGCCCCAGCGGTCGGCGAAGGTCAGCCCGACGCGGGCCGGGTTGGAGCGCAGCGGGCTCACGACCACGTAGACGAAGGCAAAGAGCCCGCCGTCGGGGGACAGCTCAGCGCTGATGAGGTTGACGAGCTCCCCCGGCGGGAACGCACGCTTCCTGCCCGAGCGGGTGATCGTCACGAAGTGCGAGCGGCCGCCCATCTGCTGGACAGCGCCCACTGTGCCGTCGTCGGCCATGGAGGGGCTGCGGTAGCCGCCGTCGCGGGTGATCTGGACCCGCTGCCCGGTGGCCGCGCGGGCCGCCCAGATGTTGCCGCCGCGGATGTAGACGATCGTGCCCCGCAGCTGGGACATGGGATTCGCCTCGCCTGCGCCGGCCGGCGTCGGGGCGATGGTTGCGCCCGCAGCCAACACCAGCCACAGGATCCAGGGAGTGTGCGGGCGAGCCCGCGGCGTACGGTGTGGCTCTCGCTGCGCTCTCGTCATCTCGGTCCTCCTGAATGCCGCCGGCCTGAGGTCATGTCGTCCGTGCACGAAACCTTACGGGCCTTCCTGGCTCGAGCGGAGCCAGCCGCGCCCCGCGAGCGCGCTACTGTCGTTCCAGCGAGATCCGTCCGAGCTGCAACGGGGACGGCGCGTTCTGCGGCACAGTGAGGGTGCCGACCACACCCTGGTACCCCTCGGCCAGGACCACCGCCGGGTAGCGGACTCCCCGGCGGATCCGCTGCGTGGTCTGGAAGAACCCCTGCGCGTCGGTCCGCGCCCAGGTGAGCACGTCCTTCTCCTCGGCCTGCTCGGGGTCCACCCCCGGGCGGAGGATGAAGAACCCCGCGTTGGGGATGCCCTTGCCCGAGGCGGCGTCCACGATCACCCCCTGCACCAGCACGCCCTGGGCGGCAGGGGCCGGCCGGGCACCGGGGGCGGTCCCTGGACCTGGGCCGGGAGCAGCGCCTGGACCGGGGGCAGGTCCGGGTGCGGGTGTCGGTCCGGGTCCGGGGGCAGGCCCAGGCCCGGGCTCAGGCGCGGTCGCCGCGGCCTGCCCCAGGTACCGGGCCCACGCCTGGGGGATGCGGCTGACCAGGGTGGCGTAGCGCGCCGCGGCCGCGCGCTGCGGGTCGGCCACGCTGGCCACGTGCACGGCCACCTGCTCCCCCTGCTCGTTCACCACCGGCCCGCCGCTCGCCCCGCCGCCCACGGCGGCGTCGTGCTTCATCCGGCGCTTCACCTCATTATCGTCGGCCTCGAAGCCGGTGACGTGCCCCTTGGCCACGGTGATGGAGATGCCGCCCACGCCCGGAAAGCCCAGCACCGCGATGCTGTCGCCCTTGCGGATCCGTCCGACGTCGCCGAGCCGCATGTGCGGGACGCTGAAGCCTGGCGGGATCGGCTTCCCCTCGGACCCCAGGAACTCCACCGTCCGCAGCAGCGCCAGGTCGTCCTGGGGGAGGTCGGCGACGTACGTCGCCCACAGCTTGGGCACGGGGTTGACCTTACCGGGGACGTTCACGGCGACCACCACCCGCCCCTGGGGCAGGTAGATCTGCCCCTTGCGGGGGCCCTTCACCTCGCGTACGCAGTGGGAGGCCGTCAGGATCATCCCCGAGGGCGTGATGAAGGATCCGGAGCAGTGGAGCACCAGCCTGTCCTTCATGGGGAGGAGCAGCAGGACCGTGCGCTGCTCCGCCTGCTCGATGATGTCGCCGCTCACCTCCGCGCTGGCCACGCCCGCGGCCGCGGCCAGCACGGCCAGGGCGACCAGCACGCGGCGGGCGATGGCTCCCGTCGGGCTCATGAGCGCTCCTCCACCCGGACGCTCCGCCGGATGCGGTCGAAGGTCGGCCGCACCTGCTCGAAGCCCCCCGCGCTCGTGCGCAGGTCGACGCGGAAGACGCGCGTGGACGTCACGACCACCAGTTCCACCCCCCGCACCACCGCCGGGATCCGCTCGGCGGCCAGGACGGCGGCGTGGGGGTCGGTGACAAAGGCGTACTCGACCGCGACCGCCTCCGCCCCGGGGACGCTCGCCGGCTCGATGGCGAGGGCCCGGTAGAGGGGGAGCGCCCCCGAGCGGGCGACAGCGTCCGCCGCGGCGATGGCCGCGGGTGACTGGCCCCGGGGCCGGGGGGCGGCGGTGACGCGCAGCTCGGTGGGGACGGGCCCCCGCGAGACCGGCGCCTGTACGGCCAGCGCTGCCCCGTCCCGGCGCGCGGCCAGCCACCCGGCGGGATAGGTGAGGCGCAGGCCGTCGGGATGGGCGAAGATGGTGACGGCGCCGACGGCGGCCCGGACGGGGGCCAGTCCCAGCGCCAGCAGGACCAGCAGCGCCACCCACAGCCGCAGGTCGAGCCGGGACCAGGAGGGCTGGCCCGCGCCTGCAGTCGTCCCCGCCGCCGTGGAGGGGCCCAGCGACCGCACCCGCCAGAGCAGCAGCGCCGTGACCGCCACCGCCACCGCCGCGGCCAGCACGAACCCGTACCACGGGCGGTAGGCGAGCCCGGACCGCGTGACCTCGGCGAGGAGGTAGGCGAAGAGCGCGTTGAGCACCACCGCCGCGCCGTAGCCCCACGCGACCTCGCGCCACCGGCCCTGCAGCTTGGCCCGCCCGAGGAAGTAGCCCAGCACCCCGCCGAAGGTGGCGTGGGCCAGGGCGGTCACGACGATGCGCAAGGTGGCCGGCACCGGGTCGACGCCGGCCCCCGCGACCACGAGGTGCACGTTGAGCACCGCGGCCAACCCCAACCCCGCCGCCGTGCCGTAGGTGACGCCGTCGGCCACCTCGTCGAACTCGGGCGATTCGAAGACGGTGTAGCGGACCGCCAGGAACTTGGCGAACTCCTGGACGGCCGCCGCCAGCAGCAGGCCCCCGAGCACCACCCCGGTGGACGGGAAGGCGGCCGCGGGGGCCAGCGCCCGGCCGAGCGGCAGGGCGAACGCCGCCCCGAGCACAGCGCCCGCTCCGGCCGCCCGCAGCACGTAGCCGAGCGGCTCCGGTTCGCGGGCGTCCTGCACGTAGAAGAGCAGGAGCCACAGCAGGGTCGGGACGACCGCCAGGACGATGCCCGCCTCCAGCGTCCCCAGCCGCGGCAAGACTCCCGGGAATGCGGCCAGGGCCCGCACCACCAGCACCCAGCCCAGAAGGCCCACCAGGCTCGCCGCCTGGGCGACCCACAGGCTGCGGCGGGAGAGGCCTCCCTCCACGCGGTGCTCCATCTGCCAGCCCTCCTCCCGGCCACCCGGCCGGTCGGAGGGGATGGTACCCCGGCCGGCTTAGCGCATCGCTTAGCGCCTCGAGACCCCCGAGGGCCGGCTCCTCCATGCCGCATGATCCGGAACTCGTGGCGGAGACGCGAGGGTGGCCGGTGCGGGCACGCGCCGACCTCGCAGGCGCCCGAGTCGACCTCAGCGTCGAACCGCCCCTCACCAAAGACGCGACATTTCATGCCCAGCAGGCGGCGGAGAAGGCGATGAAGGCGTACTTGAACCCCAGGCCGTCGAGGGGTGAGCTCCCGCTGTTGGCTCACCCTGATCCGCTGCCCGGTGCGGGCCAGCGCGGCGCGCACCTGCGGTGCTCCATGGCATGACTACGGGCGATAGAAGACGTCCAGGATGCCGTCGGGGAGGACCAGGACCAGCCGGAGGTCCCCCCCGGCGCGATCCCGCTCCACCCGCCAGGGAAACGACCTGGCCACACCACGCTGCCACCGGACCTGCCCGAGCTGCGGGGTGATCACCAGGACATCCCCTCGTAGCGCGTAGCGGCCGCGTTCCCGGACCAGCACCCTCTGGGCGGTCGATCCTGTGTTCCGCACCGTGAAGAGGAACTCGTACGTCCCGTCGCGGTTGAACCGGTACACGCGTCGGTAGGTGAGCACGGGCCCCATGTCATCCTGCACCCAGGTGCCCAGGAGGGCGGCCGCGTTGGCGGCCGCGAACGCTGCCGCCGGCACTGCCGCCAGAACCGCCACCAGAGCGAGGAGCAAGAACCGTGTCACGATGCCACCGCTCGCCCTCCGCCGTGTCCTCAGGATGCCCGGGCATCCGCACGTGCACGTCGTTCTCACGACCTCCCCTCCTCTCCGTCTCCAAGACGTCGACCGGCCACAGGGATCGACGGCGTCACCACCACCTGGCCGTGTGCCCTACCGACGACGCCTCAGATCCCACTCGAGGGTTTCGGTGACGGTCGCGGTAGCCGGACCCCCCTCAACGGTCCGGTTCCACGTTCCCGCCAGCGCGTCGCGGGCCTTGAGTTGAGAAGCAATGGTCACAGGGATACCGAGAATCGTGCTGAGGCGTACCCCTCCGCGTGACCCCGACAGGTAGGACACGTGACCGCCACCTAGGCAAATGGCCTGTCGGCTGACCAGCTGTCCCTCCGCCTCGCAGGTCTCTTCGGAGGCGACAGCGACAGAGTAGTTCCCGGGTGTGAGGTGGATGGTGACACGTGCGCGTCCCGAGCCTGAGCCGACCAGCCGACCCTCACTCGTCCAGTCAGTCGCACCCGTCTGCCTGCGCAGGTGTCCCACTTCCAACCCTGAGACCTCGACTGCTCGGAAAACTCACCTCGCGCGGTAGCCCTGAGCTGGGCCACGTAAATGCCCGTTGCCGGATCGCCGGCTTCGCTGACCGTGTCGCCCAGATCCACCACGATGCGCAACGTGCTCTGGGTCTGTTCTTCCACGGAACCTTCGGACCGCTGCTGGCGCACTGTCCGCGTGTACGTGATGGTCCCCGTCCACGGACGTCCACCCTCCCAATCCACCACCTCGAAAGGGTAGACGGTCTCATAGCGGAAGGACGCCTCCTGCAGCCACCCTTCCAGTAGGGAGGGGTCGCTGGGGGCCTGTCCACCGAGGAGGGTGTACGGCCGCAGGTCGAACCCCACCGCCACCGCTCCCTGCTTGCTGACCCGTTGGGCCGTGTCGGGCAGAGGCCTGTCCTGAGGCTTCCCCACCACGGCGAAGACCGACGCGCCATCCTGGTCGGTGATGTCGGGCGAGCAACACTGGAGCATGAGGATGTCCTCGCCCGCCGCCAGGCGCCAGGTGACGGGGACCCCGGCGACGCCGCCGGCCGCAGGGCGTCCCACGTTCAGCCGAAGGCCCAGCGCTTCCAGCACCGCCCGGGCGCACTCCGACCAAGCCAATCTCTTCGGGTCGAGGTACACCCTGGCTCTGATGTCCCGCCCCTCGCCCGGGTCGGTGGTCCTCGTCCGCACCAGCGGCGGACCCGGGGGCTCCATGGCCACCTCGATGCGCAGGGCGGCCAGGACGAGCGCCAGAGTCCGGTAAGCGCGTTGCGATCTGACCGCTCTTCTCAACCGTTCGGGGCCATTCCCCTCAGCACGTCCCGGAACTTCTGCCTCAGCACGTCGAACCCGCTGGCGCTCACCTGCTCCCGGCTGATGACCGGATCGTCGTCGGCGCAGGGTGCCGCGGCCGCGAACGCCGGCGGCGGCGCCAACCACCCGGCCAGGGCGCTGGCCCGTCGGGCGCGCTGACCGGCGTCGGCCACGACGTTCCCGCGGGGAACGCTCGCCCGCCGCTGGATGACTTCCAGATCTCCGATGAGGCGCAGGGTGACGAGGGACAGCTGGACCGCGTCCAGACGCACCGCCTCGGGATCCACCCCTCCCAGGAGGTCCTGCGGACCGCCCACCTGCCGCTGGCGCCCCAGTTCCACGATGAGCCGCGCCCAGGCCCGCATCGCCGGGTGCTGCCCGTCCGCATGGGCGTGGATCCCGTCCAGGATGTGCTGGGCGATACGAATGCCCTGCAGCTCGGGCACGGCCCGCACGAGCACCTCCTGCACCTTGGTGAGCAGTACCAGGAGCGCGCGGTCCTTCCTCGTCAATGCCGCCATGAACCTGGCCTCCCAGGCGCTGACCCCCAGCCCCTGCCCTCCGTCCGCAGGCTGCACCGCCAGGCCGCCTCCCGGCCCGCGCACAGCAATGCCGGCCGCCTGGAAGGCGGTGAGCAGCGCGGAGAGCCCCTCCTGACCCCCGCCCAGGATGCGCCCCACCAGCGCCGACACAGCCTCGTCCGGGGATCCTGCAGGCAGGGAGAGGGGTGCGGGCAGGGGGTCTGCAGGAGTGCCTCCGGTCGGCTCCGACGCGGAGCCTGTGCCCGCAGCAGGGCTCCCGACCCGAGCACGGCCGGTGGCGCGACACCCGCCCAGTGCCAGCATCGCCACCAGGATGAGGACTAGGATGGATCGGCCTTGGACCACGCGGCTTCACCCCCTTGCGGCATCAGGGGTCACGGCGACGGCCCCACGACCCGAAACCCGATCTCGCCGCCGTCCTTCGTCAGCACCACCCGGGTGACCGCCCCGTAGCGCACCCGCACGTCGCGGACCGTCACCGGCGGCCCCGCGGGGCGCAGCACCACCGTGTAGACGCCCTCCGGCACGCTCACCGCCGTCCCCGTCATCCCGCCGGCCACCCGCCGTCCCGTCGCCTCCAGCACCTCGAAGGGGAAGGCCAGCGACCGGTCGATGGCCGTCCGCAGCGCGCGCCCGTCGCGGGCGTCGAAGAAGGCCCCGCCCGTGAGGGCGGCCACCCGGGCCATCTCCTGGCGCGTCCGCCGGTCGGCCAGGGCGAACCCCACGATGTTCAGCCGGACCGTCACGCCGGCGGCCAGCAGCTCGGAGACCACCGCCGCCGGGCTCCCGCCGCACTCCTCCTGGCCGTCGGTGACCAGGATGACCAACCGCTCCCCCGACCGGGTGCCGAAGTCCCGCGCCACCTGCCGCAGCGAGTAGGCGATCGGCGTCGTGCCCAGGGCCTGCACCCGCCGGATGGCCGCCAGCATGGCGGTGCGGTCCAGCGGGGCGATCGGCACCACCAGCTCCGAGTCCTGGCAGTCGCCCGGCCGGCCCTCGCGGATGCGGTGCCCGTAGACGCGCAGCCCGACGTGCACCTGGTCGGGCAGCGCCTTGACGACCTGGGCCAGGGTATCCCTGGCGATGTCGATCATCGGGCGCCCGTCGATGCGGCGCTTCATCGACCCGGAGGCGTCGAGGATCAGCTCCACCTGCGGCGGAGCGCCCACGGGCTCGCCGCCGGTGTCGACGTACACCGTCCCCGGGCCCGGGCTCGCCGTGGCCCGCAGCGTGTACGTGACGGGGGTGCGCAGCTCCGAGGCGATCTGCTGGTAGAGCCCGCGCAGCGCCGCGGAGTCGGGGGTAAAGGTGGCCCGCGCCTGGGTGGCCGCCGACAGGTGGGCGAAGAGGCCGAGGACGCTCGTCCCCAGGCGCGGCTGGTACTGCTGCAGGCGGTTGCCCAGGAGGATGGCGTACACCGGCACGCGCGTCTCTTCCAGCAGCGCCCAGAACCCCCGCAGGTCGAGCCTGCTCCCGCTGTCCTCGCCGTCGGTCATCACCACGACGGCCCGGTTCCCCTCCGTGGCCTTGAGCAGCGCGATGCCGTGCGCCACCGCGTCGTACAGCGGCGTCCCGCCCACAGCCTTGAACTGGCCGGCCAGCGCCCGGCGGAGGACGGTGCGGTCGTTCGTGAAGCGTGGGGTCAGGAGGACGATCTCGTTGGGACTGCCCGCCCCGAAGCGGATCAGGGCCACCTGCTCGGTCGGCTGCACCGCGTCGACGTAGGCGGTCACCGCCTCCTCCAGGTCCCTGATGGCCCCGCCCATGCTGCCGCTCGTGTCGAAGGCCAGCACGATGGAGAGCGGCGGCTCGGCCAGACGGACGACGTACTCCCCGGGCTCGACCAGCCAGGTGAAGGCGGTGGCGCGGCGCCCGGCCTGCTGCGGCCCGAAGCGTCGCACCGGGCGCCCCGCGCGGTCGAGCAGCTCGAGGGAGGTGCGGATGGACGGGTGCCCGCCCAGCTCCAGGGTGAGCAGGGCGGGTCCCGGCGGGGGGACCGTGAGCGCGAAGTGGTCCACGTCACCGGTGGGCGCGATGGTGCCGCGCACCCGCCGCCCGAGCGGCAGGGGGACGGCCTGCGCCGCAGTGTCGTTGGGCTCGCCCTCGAGCGTCTCCGCACCGGCGGTGGCCGTGGCGGCTCCCTGTCCCGGCTGCGCCGCGCGGGCGAGGAGGCGGGGCGGGCGTTCGAGCAGCAGCGACCGGTAGCCCGCCGCCTGCCCCTCGAGGACCTGCACCTCCCCCAGGCTCGTGTTCCGCCCGCCGTGGTTCTCGAGCAGGCGCAGCTTGAGGAACCGGGCCCGCCGCCCGACTGGGAAGACCTGGTCGCGGGCCTCTCGGGCCAGCGTGAACCGGCCCACCTCCTGCCAGCCCTCGAAAGGACTCTCGGTCGAGACCTGCACCGACAGACGCTTGAGCCAGGTCTCCTGCCCCAGGTCCGTGGAGGGGTTCAGGACGAGACGGTCGATGTAGGCCTCCTGGCGGTCGCGGAAGGCCAGCACGATCTCCCGTGGCAGGCGCTCCTGCGTATACCACCCGTGGTCTCCCGTGCGGCCGTCGAAGAGGTTGCCCACCGGCGTGCCCGTCCAGTCCGGCACGCGTACGACCGTGCCCCCCAGGGCGGGCAGGACCAGGTTCGCCGGCCGGTCGGCCAGGATGCTGGGGGCGGAGGGGTCTTCCAGGACCTTCACCTCGACGACCTCGGTGCGGGTCCCGCCGTGGTTGGAGAGGATGCGGAGCTTGAGGTGCGTCGCCGGCACGGGGTCGAACGGGATGAGGTGCCGGCCCGCCCGACGGGGCAGACGCGCGGCCGCGACCCTGGTGAAGCCATCCGTGGCGCCGGTCGTGGAGACCCACACCTCCACGTGGCGCGGCATCGCATCCAGGTACCCGGTGTACCGGTTGTCGGAGTCGGTGTCGACGAGGACGGCGGCCACCGTGGCCCGGCGCCCCCCGTGGAAGGACAGGACGATCTCCTGCGGGAACGTGGCGTCCCGCGTGACCCAGGGGCGGAGCTGCTGCAGCCGGCTCACCACCTCGCTGCCGCCGTCGATCAGGTACTCGGCCGGCGCCCCCGAGTTGGGCGGGACGCTCACCACCGTCCCCCCCAGCGCGGCGGCGGCGACGTTGCGGCCGAAGAGGCGGTCGCTCTCCTCGAAGGCGGCGGCCGCGGGGAGGATGGGGACGATGCGGAACGGGAGGGACGGGCCGGGGGCGCCGTTTACGGTGAGGTCCACCCGGTACTCGCCGGGGCGGAGGACCGCCTGCGGCCTGGCCGCCAGCGTCGCCGTGCCCTTCCCGTCGGCGCCCAGGGCGACGCGGTCCTGCTCAACCTCCTGGTTCGCCGGATAGCCCTCGGCTTGGACGGCGACCCACTTGGCCACCAGGCTGGCGTTGGCCGGCCCGCGCACCACGAGGTGGATGGCACTGACATCTTCTGGAAACTCCGTGGCCGGCTGTTGGGGGTCGCCCGTGCCGGTGAGCGCAGGCGCCAGGACGGCGTCGATCGGCTGCACGCCGGTCGTGCGGCCCGGTGAAGGGGGTTGTTCGACCTGAGCGGCTGGCGTGGCGACGACGTCCCCGGGCCGGCCGGGCAGGGATGGGGCGGGCGTCGCCTCCAGTCCCGGCGAGGGTGAGGTTTCGGGGGTGGACGGAGCGGGAGAAGGGAGAACGGTCGCGGGGGTGGACGCCGCGAGTGGACTCGAAGCTGCCATCGGACCGGGGGTGGCAGTGGGGCCGGCGTCTGGCCCCCGGACGCAGCCCGCCAGGAGCCCACCGACCAGCAGGGCCGCGACGAGTCGCGCAGCGGTCGTCCCGCTCATCGCTTCCGCGGGGCCCCCGGAGGCCAGCGGACAGCGGGGGGGTTCTTGAAGGGGTTCGAACCCGGGTTAGGCATACGGCGTGGGGCCGGAGGGAAGGGGGTCCACTTTGGGGGGGGAGGGATGTCGCGGGGCACCGGCCCGAACCTCGTGCACAGGCCCTCGGCGACCTTTTCCAGGGCGTCGTCAAGGCGGGTCTCCTCGAGGAACTCCACAAACTGCGGGGGCAAACCACCGAGCCGGGTCAGCGTGGGGATCACGACATTGACAGCGATTCGGAGGGTCTGGACACAGACCAGGGCCGACTTCTTCCGAGTATCGGTCTCCTGGACTGAGCGTTCCACGGTCGACTGATGTCGGCCGCTGGCCGTGACATCTGTCGCCCACCCTGTCCGCTGGTCCACCTCCCACCAGCCCAGATCGGCCAGGCTCCACCCGCGGGGGAGCGCCTCGGGCAGGACGACGGCTCGTCCCGCTTCCCGCCCCTGGGTGAGGCGGCGAATCCCCCCGCCACCCAGCGCCGCCGGCAGAGGATCGGTGGGCTGCAGCAGGGCCTTAACTGGGATGCCCTGGTCGGTGGCCTGCTCGAACAGCGCGCCTACGCTTCGGTCCGAGAAGTCGGCTCCCAACGTGACACGCTCCACCAGGTGGTCGAGCATGCCGTGCGCCAGGGTGTCGTAGAACTCACCGTAGCCAGCCAGCGGATCTTCCGGCGCGCGGAGCGTTCGATAGGCTTTCCGGGTCAGGTCGAAGCTGAGCTGGACACGCGCATCCCGCGCCGGCCCGTGGGACCGTACCTCAGCGATGAACACGTTGGGCGCGTCGACATACCGCAGCGGGAGATCCTCGGCCGCGGTGCCATCGACCGCCCCGCGCAACACACCGTAGGTGAAGGCGCGGAGCGCGAGGAACCGCGTGATCCCCGGGCGACTCAGCGGGTCGTCAGTGTCGGCCAGGACCGCAGCCAGCAGCATGCCGGGCATCTCCCCGGTGATGACACCGATCCCCAGGACGGCCCCGAGGGCATCCTCCGCCGATGCGCTCGTGCTGCCCGAAGGGCCCTGCTCGAAGATCGTGTAGGTCGCTGACGCCGAGCCCTCGGGGGTGTCCGTCACGACCGTCAGCCACGCCCCCGTCAGGGCATCGATGGCGCCTCCCCCCTTGGGGGTGCCCGGCAGCGGGAGGATCGCGCCGGTTCCGGCGGCCGCGGACTTGGAGATGCGGAAGGGCGGGCCGGCCAGCAGTTCGCCACCGACCACCAGCACGGCGGTCGCCATCTCACCCTGCACGTCGAAGAAGATGCCCAGGGGGACGTCCACCAGATCCGCTGCACGGCCCTCATAGAGGAGCACGGGGTGCCTGAGCGTGCGATCGCCTTCCACCACCTGGACCTCCAGCCGCAGCGTGACACGATGGAAACGGAGGTCAGGGACGTCCCCCACGCGGCGAGCCCGGGTGAGCGGCGCCCCATCCGGGGAGGCGGGGTCCAGGTCCATCCACCGGTCCCCTGCGGCGACCTGCACCCACACGTGGTCCTGGGCGGCCCTGACCGCGTGGTCCCATCGCGGTGTGCGTTGCGTCGAAGGCCGGTGGCCAGCGCCGTAGAGAGCATCGCCGAGGACGAGGAAATGAGCCGCCGCCCGACGGAGGATCTCCTGGTGCAAGGGCGTGTCGGCCCCCGTCCGGGGACGTCGCAGGGCCGACCGCACCAGGACCTCGGCCTGGTTCCGGCTCAGCGTCCCCTCGGCAAAGCGCACCTGGTAGCCTGCGCGCCGGAGGAGCTCGGCCAGGAGGAGGGCCCGATCCGCGGCGTTTCCGCCCCTGGCCAGCAGGGCGCCGCGGGCACCCCGGAGGACGCCGGCGTACGGCTCCAGTCGGATCTCCTCCCGCACGAAGCCCAGCATGGCCTTGACATCGCGGCCGAGCCGCCCCTGCAGCGCGCCGACATCGAAGACCGAACGATCCACCTGATGCTTCAACCGGTCGAGTGCTGCGCGGTACTCCTGCAGGGCGGCCGCTGAACCTTCGGGAGAAGGCCAGGGTATCGGCGTCATCTTGACCGCACCGCCCGTCGGGCTCGGCATGGGGGGTGGGGACGGTGGGGACTCGCCCGACCCACGGGTTGAACCGACCGGTGCGGTCCACGGCGGTTGATAGACAGCCGGCAGTGCGATGAGCAGCACCAGGGAGAGCGAGAGGGACTTCAGGACCGCTGGACTGCGCCTCGCACCCCGAATGGCATCGACCGCCCCTGCCACGATGCCCGCCGGGAGCAGGGCAAGGAGACCGAGCACAGCGCCCTGGAACCACAGGGGCAGCGTGGACCAGGAGGACCGCGTCCGGAGCAGCGCGTCGAATCCTCCGCGTGCCGCTTCAACCGCAGTAGCTCCGACGACGTAGCCGCCCAGGAGCAGCACACCGACGCGCCAGGCCGGGCTCCGCCAGCGGAGGAGCATGATCGCTGCGGTCACGCTCCCAACGCCCATGAGCGCCGGGAAGATGATCACTGCGGCGTCTCCGAGTAGTGCGAGACCGTGCGCCCGTCCGTCGGGGAACCATGCCATGGCGGCCAGCGTTGCCAGGAAGATGAGCACGGCGCCCCAGGCCGCGTGACGCCAGAGGTGCCGCCGCCACAACAGGACGATCCAGGCGCCTGCAGCACCGGCACCTCCGACAGCAGGCCAGCGGACGGTGGATCGAGCCAGAACACTCAGAGTGGCGGCGTAGATCAAGAGGCCGAGGAAGAGGGCCCCGACCGCGATGAACCCGGCCATCGAGAGGCGGGCTCTCATGGCAGGGGGACCTCCTCAACCTTCGTGAACCCCTGGTAAGCCAATCGAAGGGACGACGCGCCCGCGGGGACCTCGAAGGCCACCTCGAACCGGCCGCGCCCGGCCGGGGGGACGACCCGCTCCTGCGCCAGTCCGTGGGGCAGCTTCGCCGTCACCGGCGACGGCGCCGTGCGCTGCTGCCCGTCCGTCACCGTGAACTGCACCGGCTGGACGACAAGCCCCTGGGTGCGGCTCCGGTTCACCACCGTCAGGTCCAGCACGAGGAAGCGCCGCCCCGCCGGCGCGGCCGCCTCTCCCACCTGGTCCGTGAGCGCGGTGCCGTTCAGCAGGACCTCCGCCACCTCCCCGTCCGGGATCGTGGCCTTCGGCTGCGGCTGTCCCCGCGCCGCCACGTCGGGCGTGAGCAGCAGCGTCACCGGGTCGACGCGCGCCGCCGCGACCAGCAGCTCCAGCCGCCCCGTCGGCTCGGGCACGACGAACGCCAGCACGCCCCGCCGCTCGAAGTCGGGCAGGAGGTTCACCACCCCGTGGAACTGGTGCGCCAGCCCCGGGAGCTCGGGAGCGGGACGGTACAGGTAGACGCCGTCCTCGACGAGGGCGACGAACTGGCGCACGTCCACCTGGGCGATCTGCCCCGGCGCCAGCGAGGTCGCCCCGACGTCGACCAGGAGGAAGCGGCTGCCCGCCGGGGCCCGCGCGGTGCCGGCCTCGGCGGCAGTGCGCACGCCGTAGACCGATGCGGCCAGCACCTGGTTGCGGGCGGGGCCGGCGACCGGCCGGTCCGCCTGCGCCGGGGGGGTGCCGTAGACCGGGACCGTGATGTGGCCCTGGGTGAAGTCGTAGAACTGGAGGGTCAGGCTCTGGAAGGGACCGGCCGGCACGACGAAGGCCACCGCGCCCCGCACCTCCTGGTTGTAGCGCTCCACCACCAGCCGGGGCATGGGCAGGGCTTCGGGGAGGCGCGCGCTGGCCGGGTCGACGTGGGCGACGTACCGCCGGTCGATGAGCAGGTGGAGGTGCTTGACCAGGTCGGGGACGACATAGGCGGTCTCGGCGACGACGGTCTCCTTCTCCCCGCTCACCGTCCCGGCCGGCCCGCGCTTGGGAACCTCGAGAGTCCTGGGCGGGACCAGGTTCTTCCAGACGGTCGTCAGCACGACGAACCGCAGGTCGGGGCGGGCCGGGTGCGCTCCGGAGGACGACACCACGCGCGTGGGGTCCAGCAGGCGAAACTCGGCGACGGTCAGCTCGACGTTCCGGTTGCGGCCAAAGGCGCCCACCGCGTAGGTGCGCTCCGGCTCGAGCGTCCCCTGGACAGACCCGGGTCCGCCCCCGCCAACCGGTGTTGCTGCCGGAACCGCCTGCTCGCCCTGGCCGGGCACCGCCTGCTCGCGCTGGTCGGGCGGGGTGGCACTCACGGGCGTTCCCTCTCCGCCCCGGGCGGCGGGGGTCTCCTGCCCGGCAGGTGTGGGCGCTGTGCCGGTCGGCGGGGGGCTCCCGCCCCGGCAGGCGGCCGCGGTGAGGACGACCAGGGCGAGGAGCGCGAAGGGTCTCATCGGGTGAGCGCGACCGGACTCCACTCCGGATCGGAACCCTTGGGAGTTCCAGAAGTGCACGCTAGGGCAGAGAGGTTAGCGCACCCCTTAGCGCAGGGGAGGTCGCCGCGCCGGACCTGCACGGCCCCCAGGGGCGGCAGCCCGTCCGCGCCGATTGACCGCGCCCCTGACCTCCGCTAAGCGTGCCGCTAACCCTCACCCCGTAACGTCCTCAGGGCAGGAGCGCTTTCGAGGACCCGAGGAGGCACAGGATGGCGACGAGAGGGCTCGTGGCTGTGGCGTTCCTCCTGGCGGCGAGCCTGGGCGCCCCGCCAGCGGGGGCCGGGCCTGTGGAGATGACGGTAGGGACGGACGAGCAGGTGCTGGGGAGGCATGAGAAGGCGGTGACCTCGGTGGCCTTCTCCCCCGACGGCCGGCTGGTCGTCTCCACCGGTAGTGACCGCACGGTGCGCCTCTGGGACGTGGCCGGTCGCCGACAGGTCTGGATGATCTGCCCCTGCCGCGGCCTCACCGAGGATGCCGCCTTCTCACCGGACGGTCGCCAGGTCCTCTTCGCCGACCCATGGGGCGGGGCCGCCCGGCTGGTCGAGACGGCCTCCGGGCGTCAGGTCCGGGCATTCCAGCTCCGGCTCTTCCAGGTGAACACCGCGGCGTACGCTCCCGACGGGCGCCTGGTGGCGACGGGCGGTCAAGAGCGGACCATCCGCCTGTGGAACGCCGCCACCGGTCGGACAGTGCGGATCCTCCGGGGGCACACTGACCACGTGACCGCGCTCGCCTTCTCCCGTGACGGCCGGTTCCTACTCTCCGGGAGTTTCTCTGACGACGAGACGGTCCGTCTCTGGGACGTCGTGCACGGCCGGCAGGTGCGGGTCTTCCGCGGCCACATCGCCGCCATCACTGACGTGGCCTTCGCTCCCGACGGGCGCTCCGCCCTGTCCGCCTCGACGGACAACACCGTCCGGATCTGGGACGTGGCGACCGGCCGGGAGCGGCACAGGCTCATCGCACACGTGTATGCGTTGGCCGCCGCCTACACACCGGACGGGCGGCGCATCGCCACTGGCGGGCGCGGGATCGTCGCGGGGGTTGACCTGCCCCGGCCTCCGGGCCCCAGGGGCACCTACAGGCCACTCCTCCTCTGGGACGCCCGGACGGGCGCGCTCCTCCGCGTGCTCTACGGTCCCGAGGAGATCACCGCGCTGGCCTTTTCGCCCGACGGCCGGCTGCTGGCCGCCGGGGACGACGAGGGTGGCATTCGCCTCTGGCGGGTCGAGCAGTAGCGCGGCTCAGAGAGGACGAATGGCCTCGCCGCGATGACCCGCCAGGACCAGCACAGCATCAGGTGCTGGCCCGGCGGCGCTCGAACCGTCAGAAGGGCAGCGGCAGGCTGAAGGGCATGCACCCCGTGGCGAGCAGCGTCACGAGCAGCAGACCGGCAACCCGCACGACCACGTCCATCCCACTCCCCCCTCTCCGCAACGGTGGGCCCATGAGCCCCCTCCCGGGCCTGTCAGTCCGATGCCGGCCGGCGGGCGTGGCCGCCCGGCGGCGCCTCCCGCATCTGGGCCTCAATGAACGCGGTCGCCTCGGCCAGGTCGGTGAAGACCCGCCCTTGCCCTGTTGCCACGGCGATCACGTGGCCCCGAAACCCGCCGCCGGTCCGCTGCAGCCTGATCACGAACGACATCGGCGCGCCCTGGTCCTCCATGTCTCCTCCCCGACGCCGGGGTCCCTGGCGATGCGGAGCGTAGAGGACGGCGGTTAGCGCCACCCTAAGCGCCAGGCGGGATGGAGCGGCGTGGACGCTTCGGCCATCACGGCCCTGCGGCAGGCGTCACGCCAGGGGAGGACCGACCAGCTCGATGCCATGGCGGCGGGCCACCTGGGCCAGCGCCTCCGCCGCCTCGGGGGACGGGGGACCGGCCGGCGGCGGAAGGTCGTCGCGCTCGGCGGGGCGGCCCAGGGCCCGGACGAACCGCTCAAAGTCCCCGCGCGCCGTCACCGTGACCCAGCGTGCCCCCGCCGGCGACTCCACCCGGTAGGTGTGCGGGACGCCCTTCGGGGCGAGGAGGATGGTACCGCGAGGACACCGGCGCTCCTCGTCCGCCACGCGCAGGCGGAGCTCGCCCTCGAGGACGTGGAAGACCTCGTCCTCGGTGTGGTGGATGTGCAGCGGCGGCGAGTCCCCGAAGGGAGCACGATGCTCCAGGACGGAGAGCCCGTCCTGCCCGTCCGCTTCGGCCACGCGAATGTGGACCAGGGTGTTGAGAAACCAGAGCCGTCGTTCCATGGCATCCTCCCGGATCTCCGAACTCCCTCGTGCTCTCCATGCCAAAAGGTACGGGGAGCCTTTAGCGCAGCCCTAAGCGGAGGGGGCGTCTGCACTCCGTCGACGCTCAGCGCGAGGGTGGCTGGTGTGGGCGAGGGCGGCCGGGCCGCTCTCCCCTGGCGATGGCCTCGGCGAGGGCCACGGTCTCGCCGCTCGGACCGACCTCCAGCTCGCGGCGCAACGCCGCCACGCACTCCTGGTACAGGCGCAGCGCTTCCGCACGCCGACCGTGCTCTGCCAGCAGCACCATGAGCCGCCGGTAGACCTCTTCCCGCCAGGGGTCGAGGCGAAGGATCTCGCGCAGGTGCGCCTCGGCCTCCGCCACCTGACCCTGGGAGGCCCTGGCCTCCGCCAGCCGCTCCAGCACCCCGATGTACGCGGTCCGCAGCCGCTCCCGTTCGAGAGTCGTCCAGGGCTCGTTGGCCTCGTCGGGCAGGAGGTCTCCGCGGTAGATCCCTGCGGCGGTCTCGAGGGCCCGCAGGGCAGCCTGGACGTCGCGGGCCCGGGCGGCGGCCGCCACGTGAGCGTCGAACTCCTGGACGTCTGTGACCACCGCGCCCCGCCGGATCCCATACCGCCCCCGCTCCAGCACCAGGCACGCGTCCCCGGGACCGCCGGAGTCCAGCGCCCGCTTGGCGTTTGACCAGGCCACGCCCAGGCTGGCCTGCGCGGATTCAGGAGGGAGGTGGGGCCACAGCGCCTCCAGCAGGGCCTCGCGGGGGACCGGCTCGCGTGCGACCAGGAGGTAGGTGAACAACAGGCGGTCACGGCGGCGACGCCAGACCTTGGGGGAGAGGCGCTCCTCACCCCGCCACACCTCGAACCCCCCGAGGAGCCGGACCCGCAGCTGCGGCCCGAAGGGCGCCGCGGCGGGAAGCACCAGGGAGCGGGCCAGGGCCCTCGCCTCCTCGATCGCGGCATCGAGGGTCATCCCCTCTCCCGCAGCCCGGGCGGCCTGGAGTGCGCCCGGGGCCGCGGCGGCCTCCGCCGCCCGCACCGGACGCGCGAGGTGGTCCTGTTCCAGGGGCGACTGTGGGGCGCCCAGTCGGGCGCGCGCCGCCGCCGCTGCCCCGAGGAGCCGGGCCCCGGCGACGCCTCCCGCTTGAAGGGCGACGGCGCCGAGGACCTCCAGCGACTGGACCAGGCCGAGCCGTTCACCCACCTTCTGGAAGAGGTCGAGGGCCTCGCGGGCGGCGGTCAGGGCCGATGCGGTGTCGCCCTCCCGCAGGGCCGCACGCGCCAGGGTCAACTGGGAGCGACCGGCAGATCCCCGGGCCGCCAGGCGCCGCGAGATGGGCAGGCTCTCCAGGCTGCGCGCGCGGGCCAGCGCGGTGTCACCGCGGGCCAGCGCCGCCAGCGCCAGCGTGTTGAGGCTGGCCGCTGTGCCGTAGGCGTCCCCCAGCGACCGGAAGTGCGCCACCGCCTCCTGGGCCAGCGATTCCGCCGCGTCCCCGTCGCCGCGCTGCGCCGCCAGCACCCCCAGGCTGTCCAGCGCCAGGGCCACGGCGCGGGTGAGGTCGGCCGCACGCGCCACCTCGAGGCTCTCGCGCCCCCACGCCTCTGCTCTCTCGTAGTCGCCCTCCAGGCGGGCGACGATGCCCTGGATGAGCAGGGCGAAAGCGGTGAGCCCCGGGTCGGCCAGCGCGCGACCGATCGACACACTCTCCTCCAGCGCCCGCCGCGCCGCTGCATACGCCGCCGTCCGGTACCACACCACGGCCAGCGTGTTGAGGGCCGACGCCAGTCCTCTACCGTCACCGAGGCGGCGGAAGAGCGCACTGCTCTCCTCGAGGGCCTGCTGGGCCCGGCGGTTGTCCCCGACCTCCCAGGCCAGCTCGCCGGCCCAGTACAGCGCCCGGGCACGCAGCGTCTCGGGAATAGGCTGGCCCACCTCCCGGGCGTCTCCTCGCTGCAGCCAGCCTTCCAGCCACTGCCGCGCTTCAGTGGAGTGGATGTGGCCGGCCCACATCGGTCCCGCCGCGGCCACCGCCAGACGCAGCCCGCGGATCACGTCGCCACGCGCCTGCGCCC
>JAVHLY010000040.1 GCA_031081585.1 Armatimonadota bacterium | reverse complement strand
GGCTAGCCGGGCGCCGGCAGGTCTTCCTCCAGGATCTGCAGCGTGGCTTCGAGGGTCTTCACCCGCAGCATGCGGTCGGCCACCAGCCCTTCGGGGTCCTGGCTGCGGGCAAAGCGCTCCAGGATGGCCAGGTCGTCCAGGTCGTCCGGGTCGGGGGCGGCCTGTCCGCGCATCAGCTCCAGGTCGCGCCGGTAGCGGCCGATGGTGCGGCGCAGGTGGGTGAGCGTGGCGGCCGACGGTGCGGTGCGCCGCCCCGTCGGCGGCGGGGCCGGACGGCGCAGCTTGACGAGCCGCATCCGGGTGGCCGCTCCGGCGGTCTCCACCTCGACCTGGTCCGTCAGGCGGCGCATCAGGTGGACCCCCAGCTCGTCGGCGCCGTCCCCGGCCTCGACCGCGGCCAGGCGGACCGGGGGCGGCACCGAGCGCGTGTGGCGCTCCTGCTCCTCCACCTCCATCCGCAGTGCGGTCGGGTCCACCGCCAGGCGCACCGTCACCCAGGCGGTCTGCCCGCGCCGGACCACGCCGGCCACGGCCTCCGAGAGGGCCACCGCCGCCTCGAAGCGCTGCTCGACGGGAAACCCCGCCTCCTCCGCCAGCCGCTCCAGGACGCTGCGGACGACGCGCAGGACGTGCGCCTCCGCCGGCAGGAGGAGCTCGACCACGGCGGTCAACGGCGGAGGCGCAGCGCGCGGGCGGTCGGCCATGCGGTTCGTCGGCGTGGCGAGGGGCGGGGGAGCCGATGGCGCAGGCGCGCGACCCGCCCGGAGCGGACGCCGCAAAGAAAAGAGCACTGCGGGGCGCAGTGCTCTTCCGAGTCGGAAGGTCCCGCCGCTACCGCTTCTTGCGGGCGGCCTTCTTCTTCGGCGCGGACTTCTTGGCGGCCTTCTTGGCGCCGCCCTTCTTCATCGCCACGCGACCCGTCCTCCTTTCTCTGGACGCTATCTGACGTCGGAGAGATTCGCGGGCGCGGGCCGATCTCCTGCCGCGCCTCAGGCCTCACGCATCGCCGCGTGGAAGGCGTCCACCGCCATCCCGACGTCGTCCATGGTGACGTGGCGGTGCGTCACGAGGCGGAGGCGTCGCAGACCGAGCGCGTGGACGAGCACGCCGCGCGCGGCCAGCCGCTGGACGAGCCGCGGCGCGTCCGGCGCCTCCACCATCACCATGTTGGTCTGTACCCGTTCGAGGTCCACGCCCAGACCTGGGACGTCGCGCAACCCCCGGGCCAGCGCGCGCGCCGTGGCATGGTCCTCGGCCAGCCGCGCCACCATGGTCTCCAGCGCCACGATGCCGGCGGCGGCCAGCACCCCCGCCTGGCGCATCCCGCCGCCGAGGCGCTTGCGCACCTGGCGCGCCCGCGCCACCAGCGCGGCGCTCCCGCCCAGCAGCGACCCCACCGGGGCCGAGAGCCCCTTGCTCAGGCTGACCATCACCGAGTCGGCACCGCGGGCCAACCGCGCCACCGGCACGCCCAGCGCCACCGCGGCGTTGAAGAGGCGGGCGCCGTCCAGGTGGACGCGCCACCCGCGGTCGTGCGCCGCCGCCGTCACCTCGTCCATCCGCGCCGGCGGCAGCACGGTGCCGCCCAGGAAGTTGTGGGTGTTCTCCAGGCAGAGGAGCACCGGCGGGGGCGCGAACGGTCCGCGCGGCACCGCCTCCAGCTCCGCCAGGGTGGGGGCGCCGTCGGGGCCGTCCACCGGCCAGGGCACCACGCCCGCCACCGCCCCGATCCACCCGCTCTCGTTGATGTAGAGGTGGGCGAGCCGCCCCACGATCACCAGGTCGCCGGGCGCCGTCTGCGCCAGCACGGCGACGAGGTTGGCCATCGTCCCGCTGGGGCAGAAGAGGGCCGCCTCCACGCCCAGCATGGAGGCGGCCAGCGCCTCCAGCCGCGCCACCGTGGGGTCCTCGCCGTAGACGTCGTCGCCGACCTCGGCGCGCGCCATCGCCTCGCGCATCGCCTCCGTCGGCTGCGTCACCGTGTCGCTGCGCAGGTCGATGGTGCGCGTCACGGCTCCTCGCCGGTCCCCACCCGCGCCGCCTGGTAGAGGCTGATGCCACGGCCGGCCACGGCGGAACCGATGTAGGCCAGGAGGAAGAGCAGGACCCACTTCGCCACCGCCGCCACGATGAGCGGGGCGGTCACGGCCTCGCGGCCGGGGGCCTGCTGCAGCAGTCCCGCCTGGGTGAACTCGGCCAGCCCGCGGGAGAAGACGAAGAGCAGCAGCAGGATCCCGACCAGGAAGACGGCCAGGCCGAGCCACTTCCCCGTGGGGTCACCCTCGCGACGCCTCTCGATCATCCTCGCCTCCCTCTCCCGTCCAGGCCGCCGGCGGGCGCGGTGCGGACGGGCACCGCCTCGGCCCGCCCGCGCCGCCGGCGCCGCGCCCGTCAGACCCGCGCGGCGCGCAGGGCGGTGGCGCAGGGGCAGTCGCGCTCGCGCGGGATGGCCGGGATTACCCGGAGGAGGAGCTCGCGCAGCCGGTCCAGATTGGCGCGGAAGATGCGCACCACCTCCTCGGCGGTGACCGGCTGCGCCGTGGGGTCCCCCTCCACGCCGACATCATAGTCGGTGATGAGGGAGATGTTCACGTAGCACAGCTCGCGCTCCCGGGCCAAAGCCAGCTCGGGGTACTGGGTCATGTTGATGACCTCCCACCCCTGCGCGCGGTACCAGCGGCTCTCCGCCGCACTGCTGAAGCGCGGTCCCTGGATGACCACCACGGTGCCGCGCTCGTGCAGCGGCAGCTCCAGCGCGCGCGCCTGCTCGATGACCACCCGGCGCAGCGTCGGGCAGTAGGGTTCGGCGAAGCTCACGTGGGTCGTCACCGGCCCGTCGTAGAAGGTGTCGCGGCGGCCGTGGGTGCGGTCGACGAACTGGTCGCAGACGACGAAGTCGCCCGGCCGCACCGCCGGCGTCAGGCTGCCGGCCGCGCAGGGGCCGAGGATGCGCTGCACCCCCAGCTGGGCCATGGCGGCGATGTTGGCGCGGTAGTTGATCATGTGCGGCGGGTACTGGTGGCGCCGCCCGTGGCGCGGCAGGAAGGCGACGCGCCGGCCGGCGAGCTCCCCCACGGTGACCACGTCGCTGGGGGCGCCGTAGGGCGTCTCCACCCGCACCTCCTCGGCGTCGCTCAGCAGCTCGTAGAACCCCGATCCTCCGAAGATGCCGATCTCCGCCTCTGCCATGCCTCCCTCCTCACGTCGCCGCCAGGAGCCGGTCGGCCAGGCGCGGCAGGATCGTCCCGGCCCGGCCGCGCAGCACCAGGGCGGCGTGGTCCAGGGGCGTGGGCTCCTGGTTGACGATGACGAGGCGCCCGCCGGACTCCAGCGTCACCTCGGGCAGGGTGGCCGCCGGGGTGACCTGCAGGGAGGAGCCCACCACCAGCAGGACGTCGGCCCGGCGGCACAGGGCCTCGGCCTCGGCGTAGACGTCCGCCGGCAGGAGCTCCTCGAAGAGGACCACGTCGGGACGCAGGAGCCCGCCGCAGGCCGGACAGACCGGCAGCGCCCCGCGGTCCAGGGCCGCCTCCAGCTCGGCGATGGGGCGCCGCGCCCCGCAGGTGGCGCAGGCGGCGCGGCGCAGGCTGCCGTGCAGCTCCAGGACGCGCCGCGAGCCCGCGGCCTGGTGCAGCCCGTCCACGTTCTGGGTGATCACCGCCCGCAGCCGCCCGGCCGCCTCCAGCCGCGCCAGGGCCAGGTGCGCCGGGTTGGGGCGGGCGTCGCGCAGCAGCGCCAGGCGCCGCCGGTAGAAATCGTAGAAGGCCTGCGGCTCGCGCCGGAAGGCGCTCAGGCTGGCCACGGCCATGGGGTCGACCCCGGCCCACAGTCCGCCGGGGGAGCGGAAGTCGGGCAGTCCCGACTCGGTGCTCACCCCCGCCCCGGTGAGGGCCACGGCACGGCGCGCCCGGTCGAGGAGCCGGGCCCCCGCCTCGACAGCCTCGTCCAGGCTCATGGTCGCGGATCCCGGGACCGCCCGGGCGCGTCCGGAGCCGCTCCCGCCGCGTCCTCGTCCACATCCCACGCCGCCGGCCCCCACTCCTCCAGGTCGCCGGTCGGCGTGAAGCGCCACGGGGCGGTGCGTCCCAGCGTCACGCCCGCGACGCCCTGCAACTCGGCCGCCACCGCCGGCGAGACCCACAGCCGCTCCAGGTGCAGGGTATTGGGGATGCGCACGATGCGGACCGCGGCGGGGTCATAGAGCCCCAGCGTGCGCACCGCCACCGCGACGGCCGCCCGGTCGGAGGGGGCGACGAGCGGCAGGAAGGCCCGCTCCAGGTAGGTGGAGACGATGGCGTTCAGGTAGGTGGCCCCGAAGTCGATCGCCTCCGCCAGCCGGCGGGTGACCACGTCGGCCAGCCCCACGCCCTGGGCGTTGCCCTCGGAGGCATCGGTCAGCCGCAGCGCCACGATGCGGCGCACCCGCGGCGCGTCCGGGTCGGGGACCTCCGGGTGGCGCCACCGGCCGATGACGTTCACGTCCATCCCGGTCCCGCTGAAGGTCTTCCCCATCTCGTCGACCACCAGCACGTCGACGGTGTCCACCGGCAGGCGCGGCATCCAGGCGCGCGCCTGCGCGAAGAGCTCGGGCTCCCGGGCGGCGATGGCGTCGGGCGGTAACACCTCGACGCGTGCGGTCTCGTCGTAGGCGTTCTCCAGGATGGCCACCCCGGCCAGCACCCGGCCGGTGGCCACGAGCGCCGTCGCCACCTCCGTGATGGCGCGAGGCATCTCGCCGGCGCCCAGCCGGTGGAGCTGGGCGGCCCCCGGTGCGTTGCCGAGCCCCACCGCCAGCATCTTCAGCAGGCCGCTGCCGATGGGGTCGCGGAAGGCGGTGTGGGGCTTCACCCGGTTGACCGCGACGAGCCCGTCGCAGGCGGCGGCGTGCGCGTCCAGGTAGACGGTGTAGCCGGAGGGGGTGCGCCCGATCTCCACGACCTCGGCCCCGCTCAGCACCGGGGCGCCCACCGTCGCCTCGGTGACGCCCAGGTGCGCCAGCACCCGCCGCTTCCCCTCGGCCGTGCCGCCGCCGTGGCTGCCCATGGCCGCCACCACCACCGCCTCGGCGCCCGCGGCGCGCAGCGCCTCCAGCACCCCCTGGAGCACCGGCACGATGTCGCGGATGCCGCGGCTCCCCGCGGTGACTCCCACCCGCCGGCCGCGCAGCGGCGGCAGCAGGCGGGCCAGCCCCTCCCGGGCCGCCGCCCGCGGGTCCTCCAGGCGCGGGCGGGGGAAGCGCTGCCGCACCGCCACCATGGGCGGCAGGACCACCTCGGTGTCGAACGGCAGGGTCTCCGGGAAGCGCAGGGTCAGAGGGCGACCTCGAAGAGGTGGACGATGTCCTCGCGGCGGGTGCGCCGCGGGTTCACCAGCACGTTGCCGCTCTTCATGGCGTCGTCGGCCATCGCCGGGATGGCGTCGGCAGTGACCCCCAGGTCGCGCAGGCGCTCGGGGATCCCCAGGTCCCGGTTGAGGCGCCGCACCGCCGTCACGGCCGCTTCCGCCGCCTCCCGCGGCGAGAGCCCGCCCACCGGCTCCCCCAGCGCCTCGGCCAGTCGCGGGTAGGTCTCCAGACAGGCGATGAGGTTCCAGGCCATGACGTGCGGCAGGAGCACGGCGTTGGCCAGCCCATGGGGGATGTCGAAGTGGGCGCCGAGCGGGTGGGACATGGCGTGGACGTTGCCGAGCCGCGTGCGGGTGAAGGCCATCGCCGCCATGGTGCTGGCCAGCAGCATCTCCGTGCGCGCCGGCAGCGCCCCTGTGGCGTAGGCCGGGCGCAGGGCACGGCCTACGAGGCGGACCGCCTCCAGGGCGAGGGTCTTGGCGATGGGGTTGTGGGCGGTGTTCACGTAGCACTCGATGGCGTGGGTGAGCGCGTCCATGCCCGTGGCGGCGGTGACCGCGGGCGGCAGCGACAGGGTGAGCGCCGGATCGCACACCGCGGCGCGGGGCAGGACGTGGGGGCTGCCCACCGTCATCTTGAAGCGGCGCTCCCGGTCGGTGATGACGGTGAAGACCGTCACCTCGCTGCCGGTCCCGGCGGTGGTGGGCACGGCCACCACCGGTGCTGCGGGACCTGGGATTTTGCCGATCCCCTCGTAGTCGCGCACCGACCCACCGTGCACCACCAGGACCGCGGCCATCTTGGCCACGTCCATGGCGCTGCCGCCGCCCACGCCGACCAGCAGGTCGCAGTCGCCGCGACGGTAGGCGTCCACGGCGCGCTCCACCGTCTCGATGCTGGGGTTGGGCTCGACCTCGCTGAAGGTCTCGACGTGGTCGACGGCGGATCCCAGGGCGTCCAGGACCTTGACCAGGATCCCCGCGGCGGCCACCCCGGGGTCGCTCACCACCAGCGGCCGCCGACCGTAGGGCGCGGTCACCTGCGGGAGCCGCTCGAGGACGCCGGCGCCGAAGAGGACGTCGGTCGGCGCGGAGAAGGTAAACGGCTCGGCGGGGAGGGTCATGGTCGGAGAGTTCGCCCGCCGGAGCGCTCCCCTCCTCCAGCCCCCGTGGTCGGCGGGGTCCCCTCCTCGCCCCCCTGCTGCTGCCGCAGCCGGGCGATGTACAGGCGGGCCGCCTGCTCCATGCTGGCGCGCCGCAGCGCCGCCTCCTCGGTCTCGAAGACGCGCCAGCGGTCCGCCGCGTCGTACTCCAGGTCCTCGGGCGCCGGCGGCGCGGGCCGGCGCCGCAGCCAGGCGGCGGCCAGCGCGCCGGCGCGCCCCACCCACTCGCCGACCACCGGGAGCCGGCGGCAGGTGATCTCCCCGAGGAAGAGCGCGACGGCGGCCGCCGTGAGCCACGGCCACGCCCGGCGCGGCTGCGCCGGGCTGCCCGGGACCGGCGCCAGGATCTCCTCCACGCCGGCCAGCGGCCACACGCCGGCCCCCTCGACCAGGCGGCCGACCGCTCCCGGCGGCTGGGGGCGTAGGTCGGGCGGGGAGGGCACGGCGACGTACCGCCGCACCACCCCCAGCCGCTGCGCGCCGCGCCGCACCGCCACGGTCACGACGGCCAGTCCCGAGCCGCGCGCGGGCAGCGACCCCTCGTAGCGGCCCGGGGCGGTTTGGGGCAGCCGGGCCACCAGCGCCGCCGTGGCGGACGGGTCGCCACTGAGCCGCGCCTCCACCTGCAGGTCGGTGCGCAGCGTGCCGTCGGGAGCGCGGGCGTCCACGACCACGTGCACGTGCCGGTCGTCGGCCCTGACCGCCACCTCGGCCGTCTCCCCCACCGTCCCCATGGCCCAGCGCACCGCGCGCGACCAGAAACGCGCCGCGTCCGGCCAGCGCACCCACTCCACTGCCCAGCGCGGCCGCGCGTCCGAGGTGAAGGCCAGCGCGCGCCCCAGCCCGTACTGCCAGGTGGCCAGCAGCGGGTCCTCCTGCGGCGTCACCAGGTGCAACGTGGCGGCGGGCTTGGGGGCGGTGGCCACGTAGCCGCGCAGCGGCGGCGGGGTCAGGCCGCGCACCAGGGGGGAGTCCGGCGCGGCCACCGGGCGCGTCCGCTCCTCGACGAGGTAGGCACGGGTGGCCAGCAGCGCCTCCGCCGTGAAGATCTGGGGGATGGAGTAGAGGTCGCGGGTGACGTAGCTGCGCCCCCGGCCCCACGCGGCCAGGTTGCGCATGAGCGCCCGGTCGGCGTCGGCGCCGATGGCCACGCTGCTCACCGTGATGCGGTCGGCGCGCATCTGCCCGACGATGCGCTCGAAGTCCCCGGGCTCGGTCTGCCCGTCGGAGAGGACGATGACGTGCTTGATGCGGGCGCGGGCCCCGCGGAGCGCCCGGTGGGCCTCGCGTAGGGCCGGAGCCATATTCGTCCCGCCGCCGGCGGTGAGGCGGCTCACCAGCTGCAGGATCCGCCCGCGGTCGCGCGCCCGCGTGGGGCGGACCAGCCAGCGCGGCTCCTGGTCGAAGGCCAGGACGCCGATGAGGTCCTGCTCGCCCAGCAGGTCGATGGTGGCCTGTGCCGCCTCCTTGGCCAGCTCCACCTTGGGCGTCTCCGGGCCGAAGCTGCCCATGCTGCCGGAGGCGTCGATGACCAGCACCAGCGCCAGCGACGGCAGCGCCACGCGGTGGCGCACGTCCATGCTCACCGGCAGGGCCGCCTCCAGGTCGGTTCCGGCGTACCCGCCCACCCCGAAGGCGTGCAGCCCGCCCACCGCCACGAGCCCGCCGCCGGCCGCCGCCACGTAGTCGTGGAGCGCGCGCATCTGCGGCGGGGAGAGGCGCGTGGCCGCCACGTCGTCCAGCACCACGGCGGCGTACGCGGTGAGGCCGGCCGCGTCGGCGGGGAGGGCCTCCGGCGGGACGGTGCGCACGCGCAGGCCCTGGGCGGCGAGCCAGGCCGGCAGCGGCCCGGGCTCGGCCGCCACGTAGAGCACCGCGGGCGGACCCGCCACGGCCACGGCGGCGTGGCCGCGGTTGTTCTCCTCGCGGGCGTCGGGCGCGGCGCGCACCTCGGCAGTGTAGCGCACCACGCCCGGCCCGGCGGCGGCGTGGGGGATGCGCCAGACGCTCCGCCCGGCGGGGACGGCCACGGCGCGCCGCCACACCTCCCGGCCGTCCGCCAGCAGACGCACGGTGCCGGAGGCCGGCGCGGTGCTCTCGACCGCGACCTCGACGGTGTACCGTTCCCCGGAGTGGACCACCGGCGGCGCCCGCACCCCCTCCACCGCCACGTCCGCGTCGACGCCGTCGGCGAGGGGGACCACGCCCACCTCCACGCCGGCCAGGCGCGCCCGGGCCATGGCCGCGGCCACCTCGCCGGCGGTGTCCTGCCCGTCGGTGAGGAGCACCACGCGGCGGTGCCCGACCGGCGGCAGCACGGTGAGGGCGGCGCGGACGGCCGCGCCGATGTCGGTGCGGTCGGGGTCGGCCGGCGGCGGCAGGGGGAAGCGCGGCTTGGCGGTCAGGCCCTCGGCCACGCGCGCGCTGCCGGCGAAGGTGACGACTCCAAAGCGCGTCCCCGGGTGGGCGGCGGCCGCGACCCGCCGCATCAGGCCCAGCGCGCGCTCGCGGGCCTCGTAGGGGACGCTCCGGGAGAGGTCGACGGCGAAGACTACGGCCAGGTCGCCGCCGCCGCGCGCCACCTCGACGCCGGCGAGCCCCAGCACCAGCAGCGCCACCACCACCCAGCGCACCGCGTGCAGGGGGCGCGGGCGGCCGCGGGCCCGGCGCGGCGGGGGCGGGAGGCTGCGCCGCCACAGCAGCCACTCCACCCCCAGGAGGAGGACGGCCGCCGCGAGCAGCGGCGCCCACACCTCCACCCGGCGCGTGGCGGCGTCCGGCGCCCTCCCGCCGGGGGGCGCGGGCGGGGGGGCACGCAGGTCGGACTCCTCCGCCCCGGGGCGGGTGACGACCAGCGCGCGCTCCCACCCCTCGCCGCGCACCCGGTAGACGCCGGCGCGGTCGAGCGCCGGGAGCGCCAGGAGGCCCTGGTGCACGCGGACGGGGGTGCTGCCGCCGTCCGGCCCGACCAGGAGGACGGGCCCCGGGACCGCCGGCAGAAGCGGCGCCTCGCCGGCGGGCACCTCCACCGGCCCGGCCAGCCACTCCACGGCGTTGGCCAGGAGGATCGGGAAGGCCGGCGAGAGCGGCAGGTCGGAGCGCGCCAGGTCGAAGGGGACGAGGAGCACGCGGCGCGCGCCGTCCTCGAAGAGCCACAGGAGGGGGACCTGCCCCTCGGCGAGGACCTGGCCGCCGCGCGGGCGCAGCACCGCGGCCTCGTCCACCCGTGTCCCCACCAGGTCCACGGCCCGCAGCAACGGGTGACCCTCCTCCGCGCGCGTCACGGTCAGGCCGCGCGCCCGCTCCGTCGCGCGCACCGGCAGCCCCTCGGGGACGGTCCCGACGACGATGTAGCGCCCGGGCGGCAGCGCCACGGGGGGCGTGCGGTCGAGGACGACCAGGTCGAAGGCGCCCCACGCCGCGGGGTCCGCACGCGCGGCGCGGCGCACCTCCCGCACCGGGAGGGCGTCCAGCGCCGCCTCCAGGAACGGGTTGCCGGGGCTCACCAGCAGGACGCGCGGGCGGAGGGCCTCCCCCACCACGACCTCCGCCGCGTCGTCGGCGGGGAGGGCGTCCCCCAGCGGCTGCCCGTCGGAGGCGCGCACGGCCGCGCGCACGACCCCGTCGCTGCGAGCCGGCCACACGCGCACGGCGCGCTCCTCCGGCCCCAGCGCCAGCACCGCCGCGGTGGTGGCGCCGTCGGGCCACGTCGCCTGCACCCGCACCCGGCGCGGCTGCGGGCTCAGGTTGGCCACCTCGACGAGGAGCGCGTCCTGTCCGTCGTCCCCCACGCGCACCGTCGCCCGCGTGACGGCGACGTTGGGAGCGGGCGTCCCCACCTGGTGGACCGTCATCCCGGGGGTGGCCGGCCAGGGGCGGTCGGTGAAGAGGACGACCTGCACGGCCCGGCCCTCGGCGCGCTGTGCCGCTGCGAGCTCGACTGCGCCCTCCAGGTCGGCGCGCCCGTCGGTGGGGCGCAGGCGCCGTACCGCCGCCGCGAGCGACGTCGCGTCGCGCGACAGGTCGTGCACGATCCGGGGGCGGGGGCCAGCCGCCACGACCATCGCCGGCCGTCCGCTCCCGCCCCGCGCCAGCAGCGCCAGCGCCTCCGCCTGCGCCCGGGCGAAGCGGCTGGGAGGGACGTCGGTCGCCTGCATGCTAAGCGAGGTGTCGAGGACGATGGCCAGCGCCGGACCGCCCGCCCCGGGCAGGGTCAGGGAGGGGCGGGCCAGCGCCAGCGCCAGCGACGTCACGGCCAGCACCTGCAGCAGCAGGAGGAGGCTGCGCTCCAGCCGGCGGACGGGGAAGCGTGTCTGGAGGTCGCGCACGGCGTGCTGCCAGAAGAGCACGCTGCTGACCACCCGCGCCTCGCGCCGCGCCCGCAGCATGTGCAGCAGCACGAGCAGCGGGACGGCCAGCAGCAGCCACAGCGCCGCCGGCGCCCCCAGCGTCACGCGATCAGCCCTCCCATGCGCAGGTAGCGCAGGATCAGGTCGTCGAAGGGCACCGAGGTGGTGGCCCGCAGGTACTCGATCTGGTGGCGTCGGCAGCACGCCTCCACCTCGGCCAGGTAGCGGTCGCGGGCGCGGGCGTAGGCGGCCAGGGTGGGGCCGTCCACCGTCACCTCCACCGCCCGTCCCGTCTCGCTGTCCACCAGGCGCAGCTCGCCCGTCTCGGGCGGCGCCAGGTCCTCGTCGCTGACGATGTGGACGACGAAGAGGTCGAACCGGTGGTAGCGCAGCAGCCGCAGCCCCTCCTCCAGACCCTCCGGTAGGAGGAGGTCGGAGAGGAGGACGGCCAGCCCCCGGCGGCGCGTGCGGTGGACGTACTCGCGCATGGCGGCGGCCAGGTCGCTGTGGCCCTCGGGGGCGAGGCGGCCCAGGAAGCGGAAGAGGTGGAAGACGTGGCTGCGCCCGCGCCCCGGGGCCAGCACGGGGCCGATGCGGCTGTCGAAGGCGGCGACCCCCACGCGGTCGAGGTTCACGAGCCCGATGTAGCCGAGGGCCGCCGCCACGCGCACGGCGTAGTCCAGCTTCGCGGGGACGGGCGGGGCTGTCCCCGCGACGGCCCGCCCGTCGGCGCTCGGGGCGCCCGTCCCCCGCGGGAACCCCATCGACCGGCTGCGGTCCACCAGCAGGTGGACGTTGATGTCCTCCTCCTCGCTGAAGAGCTTCACGAAGAGGCGGTCCAGGCGCGAGTAGATGTTCCAGTCGATGTACCGGTAGTCGTCCCCCACCTGGTAGGAGCGGTAGTCGGCGAACTCCACCCCCCGCCCCAGGGTCACCGACCGGCGCTCGCCGCGCACCCCGCTGCGGAAGAGGCGGCGCGAGACCAGGCTGAGGCGCTCCAGCCGGCGCAGGAAGTCGGGCTCCAGGAGCAAGTCGGCGGCGGGCGGCACGGCGGCACGGGCGCGCTAGACGCGCGCGCCCAGTTCGGGGACCTCCTCCAGCGCGTTGCGCACGACGTCGTCGGGGTCGATGCCCTCGGCCTCCCCCTCGAAGTTCAGGATGAGGCGGTGGCGCAGCGCCGGCAGCGCCAGGGCGCGCAGGTCCTCGAAGGCCACGTTGGTGCGGCCGTGCACCAGCGCCCGCACCTTGCCCGCCAGCAGCAGCGCCTGCGCCCCGCGTGGGCTGGCGCCGTAGCGCAGGTAGCGCCGGGCCAGGGAGGCGGCGCCGTCGGCCTCGGGGTGGGTGGCCCGCACCAGCCGGGCCACGTACTCCTTGACGTGGCTGGCCACCGTCACCTCCCGCGCCAGCGCCTGCATCGCCAGCACGTCGGCGGCGGTGGCCACGCGGGCGGGGGTGGGGACCTCCGGACCGGTGGTGCGGTCGAGGATCGTCACCAGGTCGCGCGGCGTGGGGAAGGCCACGCGCAGCTTGAAGAGGAAGCGGTCGACCTGCGCCTCCGGCAGCGGGTAGGTGCCCTCCATCTCGATGGGGTTCTGGGTGGCCAGGACGAAGAAGGGCTCCTCCAGCGGGTAGTGGACGCCGGCGGCGGTGACGGCATGCTCCTGCATCGCCTCCAGCAGCGCCGACTGAGTCTTGGGGGTGGCCCGGTTGATCTCGTCCGCCAGCACGATCTGCGAGAAGATGGGCCCGCGCTGGAAGTCGAAGAAGCGCCGGCCGGCGGCGTCCTGCATCACCACGTTGGTGCCGATGATGTCCGCCGGCATGAGGTCCGGGGTGAACTGGATGCGCGAGTAGCGCAGGTCGAGCGTCTGGGCCAGCGTCCGGACCAGCAGCGTCTTGCCGAGCCCCGGGACCCCCTCCAGGAGGACGTGCCCGCCGGCCAGCATGGCGATGAGGACCTCCTCGATGAGCGCCTCGTGGCCGACGATGACGCGCTGCACCTCGCGGCGCAGGCGCTCGAAGGTCTCGCGGAAGGTCTCGGGCGTCATGGCCTAGCGCTGCGCCAGCCGCTCGAAGTAGCGCCGCACCGCGGCGCGCCGGTCCGCCGGCACGCGCACCCGCGCCAGGTACGCGTCGGCGCGCCGCACCACCGCCGCGGGCACCCGCACCAGCGGCGTCCGCACCCGCGTCAGGCGCGCCGGCCCCACCAGTTCCCCGCTCTGCACGTCGCCCGTCCCCTCCTGGCCACGGACGCGGCTGCGCGCCGTGGCGGCGTCCAGCCGCCGGGTGGGGGCGCCCAGCTTCTCCTCGACGCTCCCCCGCCCCGGCTGCACGCCCTCGTGGGGCCCCTGTCCCGGCTCCGCGCCGCCCTCGCCGCGCGGGGCCGCCCGCTCCCCGCCGGGGGCGCGCGCCGGCGGGTCCACCCGGGCGGCCTGCGGCGACTCCTCTTCCGGCGCCGCACCGGGGCCCTGGGCGATGCGCTCCGCGCTCGCGGCCACCTGGCGCTGCGCCTGACGCAACGCCTCCTCGTCCGCGGTCAGCGCCTCCAGCCCCTCCAGCTCCTGGAGGGCCTCGGTGAGCGCCTGCCCCGCGCCCACCACGTCGCCGCCCTCGGCCTGGCGCCGCGCCTCCTCCACGCGGCGCCGCGCCTCGGCGGGCAGCTCCCCCTCGCCCCCCTGCGCTAGCTCGCCGAGGCGCTGGAGGAGGTCGCCGCGCGGCTGCTCGCCCTCCGGCGTCTGGGCCAGCCGCGCCGCCAGCTCGCGTAGCTGGCGGGCCTGGCGCTCCAGGCGGTGCTGGGGACGGAAGAGGTCGGCCGGCACGTCCGGCGGCGGGCGCAGCGCCCCGCGCTCCTCCAGGCGCTCCTGCACCTGGCGCCGGGCCTGCTCCAGCCGGGCCTCCAGAGCGCCCAGCCGGGCCAGGGCCTCGGGACGAGTGACCCGCTCCCGCTGCAGGCGGCGCGCCACGTCGCGCACCTCCGGGACGGCCCGGCGAGCCTCGGGGATGCGCTCGGTGCGCGCCCGCTGCTCCAGCCGCCGCGCCGCCTCCTCCAGGCGACGCCCCTCGCGGCGGATCTGCTCGGCCACCTGGTGCGCCGGCGTCCCCGGCACGGTGATCCCCGGCAGGACCACCGCCGCCGCCACCGCCGCTGCGACCAGGACCGCCGCCCGCCGCGTGCCGGGTGGCGTCCGGTGCGGGAAGGCCGCCCCCCCGTCGGCGCGGCGCGCCGCCTCCGTGGCGTCCTCCAGGGTGCGCCCGGCGAGGGTGGTCCGGCGCGTTCGCCCGGCCACGAGTTCCAGCGCGGTGCTCGTGCGCTCGCGCAGGCCCAGCCAGCGGTCGGCCCATCGCGCCACCGCCACCGCATCGCCCACGGGGAGGAGCAGCCCGGCCAGCCACGCCAGCAGCGCCACCCCCAATCCTCCGGCCAGCACCGCCAGCCCGGAGAGGTCGAGGGCCACCACCGTGCGCAGCAGGGTGACGACCAGCGACGCGCCCGCGGCCACGGCTGTCGTCTGGACCACCCAGTCGAGCGCCCGTCGCCGCGCCACCACCCAGCGCACCCGGCGCAGCAGCCGGCGCAGGGGGAGCGGCACGTCGCGCGGTCCGGCGCCGGGACCCCGCACCGCGTGCGCCCCGGCCGCCGCCCCACCGGTGCAGGCATCCCTCAGCGCGTCCACGAGGCCACCTCCTGGCGCGCGGCCACCACCGCGCGCGCCATCAGCCACCCCGTGACCGGGAGCACCAGGGCGTACGCCGCCGTCCCCACCAGGACCACGCGCGCCTCCCCGTCGACGGCCGCCCGGCCCAGCCGCAGCGGGCTCGCCGCGACCCCCAGGGGGTCCAACCGTCCCAGTGTCAGCGGAGCGGTGAAGAGGAGGACGAGCAGGGCCCAGTGCACGAGCGTGCGCGCCAGGTCGCCCGGCACCGCGGCGGCCAGCCAGGTGCCTGCCGCGCCCAGCGCGGCAAGCGCCATCCCCACGCTCAGGCAGGCCAGCGCCAGGCCGCGCGGGACGTCCGGTGCGGCAAAGAGGAGCAGGGGCAGGCTCAAGAGCAGCAGCGCGGCTGCGGTGAGGAGGGCCGTGCCCACCTTGCCCCAGGCGATCGTGCGCGGGGAGAAGGCGGTCGTGGCCAGGTCGGCGAGGGCCTTCTCGCCCTCCACGGCGATCTCCCCGATGGCGAAGGCGGAGGCCAGGTAGACGCCGCCCACCGCGCAGACAGCCAGCAGCGCGCGCAACAGGCTCCGGTCGTGGAGGGGGAAGACGCGTGCCGGCTCGGGCAGCAGCGCGCCGGCGACCAGCAGGGCCAGCACCGCCAGGTAGACGCGAAGACTCCAGGCCACCCGGCCCGAGGCCAGGCGCGCCCGGAGGTCTCCGCGGGTGACGGGGTTCAGGATGCCTATGGCCCGCCGCGACGTGCCGGGATCAGCGGGAGCACCAGCAGGCGCGGACCCGCCGCCTCCGCCCACCCCAGGGCGCCGCTGCGGTCGTGCAGCCACGCCACCAGGGAGGCGGTGGGAGTGATTATAGCATCGCGCTCGAGGCCCCTGAGGAGCCACGCCAGCAGGCGCTCCTCCGCTCCCGTCGCGCTCTCGACGTCGGGGATGTCGCGCCACCCGTCGGCGGTGATCACGGCGCGGTCCCCCTCCAGGTGCACCGGACGCACCTGGCCGCCCTGCGCGATCATCGCGTCGCGCAGCTCCACGCCGGGTGGGCGGCGCACCAGCACCTCGGCGCCCTCCAGCGTGGGCCGGTAGACGCCGGCCAGCGGCAGCGCCCGCACCGCGGTCAGCCAGACCAGCGCCGGGCGTCCGCCGTCCGGCACGATCAGGCGCTGCCCCGCCAGGTCGAGCGTGCTCTCGGGCGCGCCCACCGCCTCGCCCAGCGCGTCGTCGGGGAGCGGGAAGGCGGCCGGCGCGCCGGCCGGCGCCCGCATCACGGCGGTCAGGCGCACGCGTTCCGCTGTCGCAACGCCTCCAGGCCCGCCGGTTCCCGCCTCGCGCCCTCCCGGGCCGGCGCCGCCACCGGGCCCGCCGCCGACACCGCCCGGCGGCGGCAGGCCTTCCACCACCAGCACCTGGACGGGCGCCCGCACGATCCCGCGCACCATCGATCCGCCCGCCCACCCCAGGAGGAGCCACGCGGCCACAGTGGCGGCGGCCGCCACCCTCCCCGCCGGCCCGCGGCGCAGCGCGCGGAGCAACGGCCCCACGGCAGCGACGTAGGCGACCAGGGCGAGCACCACCGCGAGGCGCAGTCCGGCCGGCAGGTCGGGCGCCGGCGGCACCAGGTCGAGGAGGCGCCGGTCGACGAGCGGCGGGGTGGGCGCCGCGGCGAGCGCGCCCTGCCAGGTGGCGACGGTGAGCGGGTCGGGTGACGGGGCGAAGGGGTCGGAGCGGATCAGGGCCACATGCCCCCGTCCGTACGCACCGCGCCACTCCCCGGTGCGAGCATGCGCAGGGAGCAGCGGGGCGAGGACCGGACTGCGCGCCGTTCCATCCGCCCCCGGCGGGGCGGCCACCAGCAGCCGTCCCCCGGTGGCCACCCACGCCTGCAGGGCCTCCACCTGCGCCGGGGAGAGGCGCGCCGCCTCCAGGTCCCGCACCACGACCGCGTGCACCCCCTCGTAGAGGTGCCACCGGTCGGGCAGGTCGTCTTCCTTTAGATAGGCCACCGCCGCGCGCAGGTCCGGCGGGAGGAGCGGCTCCAGGCCGGCGGGGCGGGCGCTCAGGGCCAGCACCACCGTAGGGGCCACGCGGACCCGGTCGAGCGGCAGCCGCCAGGCGGCGCGTTCGCCGCCGTCCCGGTCGAGCAGCCGCACCACCACGGGCTCCCGCCGGTCGCGCAGGACGACGGGCACGGTCACCCGGGCCGGCTGGCCGGCCGGGGCGCGCACGGCCACGCGCACGCGGAGCAGCGACGCCGGCCTGCGGGCGCGGAGGAGGACCTCGAGGATGCCGTCGAGGTCGGAAGGGGAGTGGAGGGAAGCGAGGAGCGGGATCCAAGCGTCGAGGACGACGGTGCCGACGAAGCCCAGGCGGAAGTCGGCGGAGACGGATTCGGCGGGAGGCGCCTGCGCCGTTGCCGGTCCCGCCGTCCAGCCGAAGAGGCAGACCAAGAGCAGGGCGGCGCCGGCGAGGGGCACGGCCGGCGCGCGGACGGACCGCACAACCGGCGGGCTCGCGCGCAGCAGCCGCCCGGCCGCCCGCGTCAGCCGGCGGCTCAGGGACGTGGCGGGCCGGTGGGGGTCAGGACTTCGCGGTTTCGGCGGGCTTCCCACCCGCCTCACCCGAGGAGGCCTTCGCTCCCGCCTCCTGCTTGCCGTCCTTGCCATCTCCCGACGTCCCGCCGGACGAGCTGCGGCGGTAGTCGGTGGTGTGGAACCCCGGCCCCTTGAAGATCAGGCCCACCGAGTTGTAGACCTTGCGGCTCGGCCGCCCGCAGGTGGGGCAGGCCGGCGGCGGGGCGCCGACGGGCTGGAAGAGGTCGAAGGTGTGGTTGTTCTCGCAGCGATACTCATAGATCGGCATGGCCATGCACCGGACCAGGCGGAAAACCGGCGCGCCGTGCGGGAGGGCGGCGGCCGCCGGGAAGCCGTGTTGTCCTACCCGGAAAGCTTAGGGAGACCCCGCGGGGGTGTCAATGCGGACGACCGGACAGGCTGCAATGTGGGAAGATGGGGACGGCCATGGAGAGGCGGGCCGAACGGCACCTCCAGGCACTGCTCCAGTTCGCGCGGGACGACCCGGACGTCATCGCCGTGCTGCTCTTCGGCAGCAGGGCCCGCGGCGAGGCGGACGCCGCGTCGGATGTGGACGCCTGTCTCGTCCTGCGCCCGGAGGCGGCGCAGGAGGCGGGCCGCAAGCGGCTCGACTACCTCGGCCGGGTCGACCTGGACGTCGTGGTCTACCAGGCCTTGCCGCTCTACGTGCGGCAGCGGGTGTTGCGGGACGGACGAGTGTTGCTCATCAAGGACCAGGACCTGCTCTACGACATCGCCATTCAGACGGTGCGGGCCTGGGAGGACTACAGGCACCTGTACCGCGACTTCCTGGAGAGGGTGGCCCGTGATCGACCGTGATCGCATCCTCGCGCGGCTCGACCAGGTCGAAGGCTATCTCCGCGAACTGGGGGACATTGCGCCGCCCACCTTCGAGGAGTATCTGGACCCGCGGACACGCCGTGCCTGTGAGCGCCTCCTGCAGATTGCCATCGAAGGCGTCCTGGACACGGCAGCCCTTCTCGTCCGCGGGCTCAACCTGGGGTTGCCCCAGGATGAGGACGACCTCCTCACCAGGCTCACCCAGGCCGGGGTGATCACCTCGGAGCTGGAGGAGAAGTTGCGGAAGATGAAGGGACTCCGCAACATCCTCGTCCACGAGTACGGACGTGTCGACGACCGGATCGTCTACGAGGTCATTCGAACGCGGTTGGGCGATTTCGACGAGTTCAAGCGGGCGGTCCTCACCCGGTTGAGCCCCTGAGGCCCCGAACAACATACCGAACAGAACTGGGTCCGGGGCAAGTTCAACTGAAGTATGTCCTCCGACAGATGAAAATCTATCTTTTCCTGATAAGCATCCAGGCAGGGGAGGTCACGCCACCACGCGAGTCCCACGCGGCGTGGCTGCGCGCCGGCCGCCCTGGGGACATCGCAGCTCGGTGCTACAATGGCGCGGAGCGGGAGGTGCCCATGCTCGACGCCCGGGTGGACCACCTGGAAGCGCATGCCGCGCCCTGCGGAGCGACCATCTCGGCGAAGGCCGACGGCTAAGCCGCACACGTGTTCCCGCTGCCGCACATGCTCATCGGGGCCGCGGTGGGCCAGGCCGCAGGGTCGCCGGGCCTTGGTCTGGCGCTGGGCGTGGCCAGCCACTACCTGCTCGACGCCATCCCCCACGACGACCGCCGGGAGGTCGGCCACAACCCCCACCCCGCACCGCTGCTCAGCGGGCGCAACCTGCGGGCCGCGGGCGAGCTGGGCGTGGGGGCGCTGCTCATCGGAGCCCTGCTCCTCCGGTGTCCCGGTGCGCACACCGTGGCCGTTGCCGCCGCAGTCCTGGGGGCGCTCCTCCCCGACCTCATCGACTTCCCGCTGATGGCCTGGCGGCGCGTCCAGGTCGTCCACCCGCAGGCCCTGCACGCGCGTGTTGGACCGAGGCACGCCCTGCTGGGGAACCTGACGCAGCTCGTGGCTGCGGTGGTTGGCCTCGGCTGGTTGGCTCTCGGGTTGTCCTGCTTCTGACAGGGTCCGGTGCCGGGCGCCTCATCAGAGGCGGCCTCCGGGGGTCAGGTCCCGAATGGTGCAGGCCGGAACGGCCACCCGCCCCTCCTCGCGGGGCGACGGTTCGGTCGTCTTGACTTTCCCGTCGGCTGGAAGCTGTAACCTCCTGGGGCGGAGGTGACGATGGTGGCAGCGGTGGCGAAGCTCCAGGTCAAGCTCGGCGGGATGCACTGCTCCCTGTGCGTGGAGTCCGCGCACCGGGCGGTCCGTCGGCTGCCCGGCGTGCGGTCGGTGCACGTCTCCATCGCGCACGAGGAGGCCCTGGTGGAGTACGAGCCGGACCGCCTGTCCGCCGACGCCATCTCCAGGGCGCTGGAGGACGTTGGGTTCCGCGTGCACCCGCCGGACGAGGCTGCCCGGGTCCAGGAGGAAGAGGCCGAGCTGCGCCGCGCCCGCGGTCTGGCCTGGTGGGCCGGCGCCCTGCTCGGGCTGGCCAGCGCGCTGATGCTGGCCAGCGCCCTCTGGGGGCCGAGTCGCCCGCGGGCCCTGGCCATGGGCGCCCTGGCGGTGTTCGCGGCGTCCGGACCCGGCCGCTGGGTGGTGCGCAACGCGTGGCAGGCCGTCCGCCGGGGCATTCTGAACCAGGACGTGCTGGCCGCAGCATCCGCTCTCGCGGGCG
>JAVHLY010000039.1 GCA_031081585.1 Armatimonadota bacterium | reverse complement strand
GCAGCTGTTCGCCCCCAACCTGCTCATGCCCCGGACCTTCTGGGCCGGCGTGCTGGCGCTGGGGGAGATCGTCGTCGCCCTCAGCCTGGTCTACGGGGCGCTCACTCGCCTGGCCGCCCTGGCCATCGGGGGGCTCTTCGTCGCCGGGCTCGTCGTCTTCGGCCCCCTCGACCTCCTCGACCACCTCCACCTGCTGGGCATCGCCTTCTTCCTCTTCGTCTTCGGCCGCGGCCCCTACTCGCTGGACGCGGTCTTCGGCCTCCCGCGGCCGCCCCTGGAACGCCTGGTCCTCTGGAGCGTCCCGGTCCTGCGCGTGCTCACCGGCGCGGCCATCGCCTGGACCGGCTGCACCGAGAAGCTGTGGAACCTGCCGCTGGCCGAGGCGTTCCTGCGGGCGCACCCGTTCAACTTCATGCCGGCCCTAGGGTTTCCGGGGGTCAGCGACCGGGACTTCGCCGTGGCCGCCGGCGTCGTGGAGGTGACCGTGGGGGTGCTGCTGGCCTCGGGGCTGCTGACGCGCCTCGTCATCCTGGTCGCCTGGCTGCCCTTCAACCTCACCCTCCCCTTCCTGGGATGGGGGGAGCTGGCCGGCCACCTGCCGATCTACGGGGTGATGGCCGTGCTGCTCTCGCTGGGCAGCGGGCGAGCGGTGCGGGCGGTGCTGCGGGAGCTGGTGCGGGCCGCGGCCTGAAGCGCGCGACCCCGCGGCCCGAAGCCCCGGCGTCGCCGCCGACGGACCTTCGGCCCTTGGCGCTAGAGGTCGAGCAGGCCCTCGAGGCCCTCCACCAGGCGGCGCTCCTGCACGACGCGCCGCACCGCCAGCAGCAGGCCCGGCATGAAGGACTCCTCGCTCAGCGAGTCGTGCCGGATGGTCAGCACCTGCCCCGGCCCGCCGAAGATGACCTCCTGGTGGGCGACCAGCCCGGGGAGGCGCACGCTGTGGACGCGCACCCCCTCCACCGTCCCGCCCCGCGCCCCCGGGACGGTCTCCTCCTCGGCCACCGGCGCAGGCGGCGCAGCCCCCCGCGCCCGCGCCACCAGCCGGGCCGTACGGGCGGCCGTGCCCGAGGGCGCGTCGCGCTTGCGGTCGTGGTGGAGCTCCACCACCTCGACGTGGGGGAAGTAGCGGGCTACCCGCTCCGCCAGGACCATCATCAGCACCGCCCCCAGCGCGAAGTTGGGCGCCAGGACCGCCCCCACCTCGCGCGCGGCGCACAGCGCGCGCAGCTCGTCGGCCGCGCCGGCGGGCAGTCCGGTGGCGCCGATCACCGGGCGCACCCCGCGGGCCAGCGCGTCGCGTGCGTGCCCCAGCGCCGCCTCGCCGGGCGCGAACTCCACCAGCACGTCGGCGCCGCGGTCGAGCACGTCTGCCAGGCTGGCCTCGATGGGCACGCCCAGCGGCGCCAGGCCGGCCACCGTGCCGGCGTCCGCCCCCACACCCCGGGAGCGCCCCACGGCGCCCACCAGGCGCAGGTCGGTCGTGGCGGCGATGGCGCGCACCGCCGCGCGGCCCATGCGCCCGGCGGCCCCGCTCACCACGACCCGGATCGGCTGGCTCCTCTCTCCCGCCTGGTCCATGCCTTCCCCCGGCTCCCGCGGAGCCGACCGGAGCGGCCCCGGGCCGGGCCCCTGTGCCCGGACGACTACGCCACCGCCGCTCCCGGCCGCAGCGCCTCCCGCAGCTCCCCCTCCAGCCGGCCGTCGGTGCGGAACGGCCCGATGGCCGCCATGGCCATGCGCTCCGGCACGAGGAGCTCGCGGGCCATCGCCTGCACGTCCTCGGCCGTCACCGCGTCGATCTGCGCCAGGATCTCGTCCAGGGAGATCTGCCGCCCGTAGTAGAGCTCGGAGCGGGCCAGCTTGCCCATGCGGCTGCCGGTCGACTCCAGCCCGAGCATCACCGCCCCCTTGAGCGACTCCCGCGCCCGGCGCAGCTCGTCGGCGGGGACGGCGTCCTTCACCTTCTCGATCTCCTCGAGGACGAGCCGCGTCACCTGCGGAGCGGTCTCCGGGCTCATCGCCCCGTAGATGACGAAGAGCCCGCCCTCCCGGTAGGCGGCCACGTAGGAGGTGATCGTGTAGACGAGCCCCCGCTTCTCCCGGATCTCCTGGAAGAGGCGGCTGCTCATCCCCCCGCCGAGCAGGTTGTCCAGCACGGAGAGGACGTAGCGGCGCTCGTGCGCCTGCGGCAGGGCCGGCGCCCCGAGCGCCAGGTGCACCTGCTCGGTGGCCTTGGTCCGGACGACGATGGCCGGGTCGGTGCCGGGGGCCTCCGGCGCCACCGGAACCGCGCTCCCCTGCCAGTCGCCCAGCGTCTCCTCGACCAGGCGGACGACCCCGGCGTGCAGGACGTCCCCGGCCGCGGCCACCACCGCGTTGTCGGGGCGGTACCGTTCTCCCACGTAGGCCAGGAAGGCGTCGCGGTCGAGCCGGCGCACCGTCTCCACCGTGCCGATGACCGGCCGGCCGAGCGGGTGCCCGTTCCAGATGGTCTGGGCGAAGAGGTCCTGCACCAGCTCGTCGGGGGAGTCCTCGTAGCTCTTGATCTCCTCCAGGATGACCTGCCGCTCGCGCTCGATGGCCTGCGGGTCGAAGGCCGACCGCAACAGCATGTCGGCCATGATCTCCATCACCACCGGCAGGTGGTCGGCCAGGACGCGCACGTAGAGGCAGGTCAGCTCCTTGTCCGTGAAGGCGTTCATCTGCCCCCCGACGGCGTCCACCTGCTGGGCGATGTCCAGGGCGGTGCGGCTGGTGGTGCCCTTGAAGAGCAGGTGCTCGAGGAAGTGCGAGATCCCGTGGACCTCGGGGCGCTCGTAGCGGGAGCCGGCACCGATCCACACCCCGAGGGCGGCGGTGCGCACCTGCGGCATCGTCTCGGTGATCACCCGGATGCCGTTCGGGAGCCGCGTCTGCTCGGTGAGCTGCGTCATGACTTCCGGATCCGCCTCGCGGGCGGCGGGGCGGTTCAGGCCGGCGGGGATCCCTCTCCGCTGCGCGGGCCGCCGCCAGCAGGCCGGCCGGCCGCCGTCCGGCCCGGGCCCCGGCCCGCTCCGCTTCCGGCAGCGCGGCCGCCCGGGCCACCGCCCGACCGGCCGCCGCCCGGGCCGCCGGCTGGACCACCACCCTGGCCGCCGCCGCGGCCGCCGCGACGGCGTCGCCGACCCCGTCCGCCACCCGGACCGCCCCGGCCTCCCTCCCCGCGTGGCCGGTCGCTCGCCGCCGCCCCCGCCCCGGCAGGGACCTCCGGCCCGCCCTCCACGCCGCGCCGGGTCAGGTTGATGCGCCCCAGGTTGTCGATCTCCTTGACGCGCACCAGCAGCTCGTCGCCGACCTTGACGACGTCCTCCACGCGCTCGACCCGCCCGTCGCCCAGCTCGGAGATGTGCACGAGCCCCTCCTTCCCGGGCAGGACCTCGACGAAGGCCCCGAAGTTCATCAGCCGGGTGACGCGGCCCAGGTAGATCTCGCCCACCTTCACCTCGCGGACGATGTCCTCGATCATCTGGATGGCCCGCCGCGCCGCCGCCTCGTCGGGGGAGGCGACGTGGATGCGCCCGTCCTGCTCGATGTCGATCTTCGCCCCGGTCTCCGCGGTGATCTTGTTGATCACCTTGCCGCCCGGGCCGATGACCTCGCGGATCTTGTCGGGGTGGATCTCGATGGTGAGGATGCGCGGCGCGTACGGGGAGAGCGTCGTGCGCGGCGCAGGCAGGACCTCGGCCATGCGGTCCAGGATGCCCAGGCGCGCCTCCCGCGCCTGGGCCAGCGCCCGGGCCAGCAGCTCGCGCGAGATCCCCCGGATCTTCATGTCCATCTGGAGGGCGGTGATGCCGTCGCGGGTGCCGGCCACCTTGAAGTCCATGTCGCCCATGGCGTCTTCCATGCCGATGATGTCGGTGAGCACGGCCGCCCGCTCCCCCGCGGTAACCAGGCCCATGGCGATCCCGCCCACGGCCGCCTTGATGGGCACCCCGGCGTCCATCAGCGCCAGGGTGGAGCCGCAGACCGAGGCCATGGAGGTGGAGCCGTTGGATTCCAGCACCTCGGAGACCAGCCGGATGGTGTAGGGGAAGACGTCTTCCGCGGGGATGACCCACTCCAGCGCCCGCTCCGCCAAAGCGCCGTGGCCGATCTCCCGCCGTCCCGGGCCGCGCAGCGGCCGCACCTCACCGACGCTGAAGGGCGGGAAGACGTAGTGGTGCATGAAGCGCTTGCGCTCCAGGATCCCCAGGTTGTCGAGGATCTGCTCGTCCTCCCCCGTGCCGAGCGTGCAGCTGGTGAGGACCTGGGTCTGGCCGCGCTGGAAGAGCCCGGAGCCGTGCGCCCGGGGCAGGATGCCGACCGCGATGTACAGCGGCCGGATATCCCGCGGCCCCCGGCCGTCGGGGCGGACGCCCTCCTCCAGGATGCGGCGCCGCACCTCCTCCTTGATCACCTGCTCCACGGCCGGGCCGATCTCCGCCTCCCGGCCGGCGAAGCGCTCCGGCGCCTGCTCCAGCAGCCGGGCGGTCACCACCTGCTCGGTCTCCTCCAGGGCGGCCTCGCGCGCCAGCTTCTCCGGCCGGGTGAGGGCCTCGCGCACCAGCGGCAGCGCCACCTCGCGCACCGCCGCCACCAGCTCCGGGTCCGGGTCGGGGACGATGGTCACCGGCCTGGGGGGCTTGCCGGCCAGCTCCACCAGGCGGTGCTGGATCTCCACAATGCGGCGGATCTCCTGGTGCGCCAGGTCGAAGGCCTCCAGCACCGTCTCCTCCGGGACCTCCCCCGCCCCGGCCTCGACCATGATGATGGCGTCGGCGGTGCCGGCCACCACCAGGTCGAGGTCTGACTCCTCCTCGATCTGCCGCAGCGTGGGGTTGAGGACGAAGCGCCCGTCGATCAGCCCCACCCGCACCGCCCCCACCGGACCCCCGAAGGGGAGGCCGGAGAGCATCAGCGCCGCGGAGGCGCCGTTCACCGCCAGGATCGCCGGGTCATTGGCCTGGTCGGTGGAGAGCACGGTGGCGATCACCTGGACGTCGTTGCGCAGCCCCTTGGGGAAGAGCGGCCGGATCGGCCGGTCCATCAGGCGCGCCGAGAGGATGGCGCTCTCCCCGGGCCGCCCCTCCCGCTTGAAGAACCCGCCGGGGATCTTGCCGGCGGCGTACATGCGCTCCTCGTAGTCGCAGGTGAGCGGGAGGAAGTCGATGCCCTCCCGCGGCTGGCGCGAGGCCGTCGCCGTCACCAGGACGACGCTGTCGCCGTAGCGCACCACCACCGACCCGTCCGCCTGCTGCGCCAGCAGGCCCGTCTCGAAGGCCAGCGTCCGCCCGCCGACCTGCAGTTCCACCTGTCGCACCGTCGTAACGGCCATCATCACCCTCCTAGATCGCTCCAGACACGCGACGGCGGGGACGCTCTGGCCCCCGCCCGCGGGACACTCCCGGCCCTTGCCGCCGCCTCATCGACGCAGACCCAGCCGCTCGACCACCTCGCGGTACCGAGGGGGGTCGTGGCGCATCAGGTAGGCCAGCAGGCGCCGCCGCTTGCCCACCATCTTCAGCAGCCCCCGCCGGGAGTGGAAGTCCTTCTTGTGCTGTTTGAGGTGCTCGGTGAGCTGGTTGATCCGCTCGGTCAGCAGGGCGATCTGAACCTCCGCCGACCCGGTGTCGCGCTCGTGGCGGCCATGCGCCTGCACGATGCGCTGCTTGATCTCCGCATTGAGCGCCATGGGAGACGCGCTCCTCCCCTCAGGATGTCCACGACGGGGACGGCTGCCCGCCAGGCCGCCGGGCGGTGGCGGGGGGTCGCTGCCGCCTGCCGGGGGCAGGCCGGCCTCGAATCGTCGCCATCGGCCGAGAGACCGCCGGAGCTGCGGGACTCCCCGCCGGGGCCACCGGCCATTGTAGCACAGCCGGTCCCTCGCGGGCCGGCCCCGGTCCGGCCTCACCGCCCCGGACCGAGAGTGCCCCGCCCGGAGGCGGCCAGGAGCGCACGCACCTGCCGCACGTCCTCGGCGATTTGCCGGACCAGGTCCTCCACCCGGCCGAAGGCCGCCTCGTCGCGGAGCCGGCGCAGGAAGGCCACCTCCACCTCCCGGCCGTAGAGGTCCCCCGAGAAGTCGAGCAGGTAGGCCTCCACGGTGAGCGGCCCCGCGCCAAAGGTGGGGCGCGTGCCGACATTCACCGCGGCGGCCCACCCGGGCGCCGGCGCTTCCCCTCCGCCCGCTCCCTGCAGGCGGGCCAGCCCGGCATAGACCCCCGGCCCCGGCAGGAGCTTCTCCGCAGGGGGGTGGAGGTTGGCCGTGGGGAATCCGAGACGCCTGCCGCGCCCATCACCGGGCACCACCCGGCCGCGCACGGCGTAGGGACGGCCCAGTAGCTGCCCTGCTTCCTCCACTGCCCCGTCCCGCAGGAGGCCGCGGATACGGGTGCTGCTCACGGGCGCGCCGCCGGCCAGCGTCGGAGGGACGGCGGTGACAGTAAACCCGTACCGGCGGCCGGAGGCGGCCAGGTCCTCGACGGTCCCCGCCCGGTCGCGCCCGTACCGGTAGGTGGTCCCTGTCACCACCTCCACCGGACGCAGCGTGCCCACGAGCCGCTCCACCCACCCCTCCGGCGGCGTCCGGCGCAGGGCGTCGTCGAAGGTCACCACGACCGCGGCGTCGAGTCCCAGCGCCGCCAGCAGCTCGAGGCGCTCCTCCAGGGTGGTCAGGAGGAAGGGCCCGGCGGGCGGTGCGACGACCCGCTGGGGGTGCGGGTCGAAGGTCAGGGCGACGCTGCGCCCGCCGCGGGCGGAGGCGGCGGCGCGGGCCTGCCCCAGGACGGCCTGGTGGCCCAGGTGGACGCCGTCGAAGGTGCCGAGCGCCACCACCACCGGCCGGCCGTCGTGGACGAAGGCCTCCAGACCGCGGTAGACGTCCACGCCCTCGGGTCGGACCCGCGTCAGGGCGGCGGGGTGCCGCCCCGCAGCACCTTGAAGGGACGCAGGCGCCCGTGCTCCACCCGCGCGAGGGCCACGAGCCCCTGCTCGTCGCGCAGCCGCACCGGGCGGTCGGGCGGGAGGTGCTGCCACCCGGGCACCCGGAAGAGCGGCAGGGGGGTGCCCTCCAGGACCTGCCGGCGCTGGCCGGGCAGGAGGTCCACGGCGGGGAGGTCGCGCAGCGCCTGGTCCATCGACACCGCCGCCTGCTCCAGGGTGCCTGAGGCCTGCAGGGCCCCGAGCTCCTCCAGCGTCAGGCTCTCCTCCAGCGTGAAGGGCCCGACCCGGCGGCGCAGCATGAAGGAGGCGTGCCCGCCCACCCCCAGGGCCGCGCCCAGGTCGCGGGCCAGGGCACGGATATAGGTCCCCTTGGAGCACTCCACGTCCAGCAGCGCGCGCGGGTGGGTACCGCCCCAGAAGTCCACCAGGGCCAGCCGGTGGATGACGACGCGGCGCGGGGGTACCGCCACCACCTCGCCCCGGCGGGCCCGCTCGTAGAGGCGCCGCCCTTCGACCTTGATGGCGGAGGCCATCGGGGGCACCTGCTCGACCTCCCCGGTGAAGCGGGGGAGGTGGGCTTCCACCGCGGCGGCCGTCACCCCCGAGGCGTCGGCCGTCCCGGTGACGGCGCCGAAGGCGTCCCCGGTGTCGGTGGCGATGCCGAACGTCACTTCCACACGGTAGGCCTTGTCCGAGAGCGTGAGGAACTCCGCGATGCGCGTGGCCCGGCCCAGCACCAGGACGAGGACACCGGCCGCCGAGGGATCGAGCGTGCCCGTGTGTCCCACCCGGCGCTGGCGCACCAGGCGCCGCACCACGTCCACAACGTCGTGGGAGGTCATCCCCGGGGGCTTGAGGACGTTCAGGACGGCGTCCACGGTTCCGGCCTCAGGGCAGGTCTTCCTCCACGGGCCGGGAGGCACCGGCCCCCAGCGCCGCCAGGCGCACCTCCTCGGCGGCGGCCTCGAGCACCCGAGCCACCGCCTCGGGGAGCGGTCCCGGCAGGAGGCATCCGGCCGCACCCGGATGCCCCCCACCCCCGAACCGGGCGGCGATGGCGTGGGACCGCACCCCGTCGCGGGAGCGCAGGCTCACCCGCACCCCGGCGTCGGTCTCCTCGAAGAGCGCCGCCAGCCGCACCCCACGGACGGCCCGCAGCAGGCCGATCACCCCGACCGTCTCCTCCCCCTCCGCCCCGCCCTCGCGGCGCAGGGCGTCGGTCACCACCGTGTAGGCCACCGCCCCGTCGAGGGTGACGACCATCCGGGCCAGCGCCAGGCCGAGCAGCCGCGCCGCGGCGGGGGTGCGGTTCTCGTAGACCTCGCGCACGATGCGGTCCAGGGGGGCGCCGGCCTCCAGCAGCCGCGCGGCCAGCCGCAGCGTGGCCGGCCGGACGGTGGGGAAGCGGAAGACGCCGGTGTCGGTGGCCACGGCGGTGAGCAGCGCGGTGGCCACCGGCGGGGTGAGCGGGACCTCCAGGGTCTCCAGCAGCGCGGCCACCATCTCGCCCACCGCGGCCGCCTGCGGGTCGATGTCGTTGAGGTGGCCGAAGGGGACGGCGCTCTCGTGGTGGTCGATGACGACGACGAGCGGCGTCCGGCTCACGTGGGCGGCGAAGGCCCCGCACCGCTCCAGCGTCCCGCACTCCATGGCCACCGCCACGTCGAAGCGGGCCTCGTCGGGCAGCGCCGTCACCACCTCGCCGGCGCCGGGTAGGAAGGCGAAGACCGGCGGCACGCCGCCCGGGCTGCCCACCACCGCCTCCACCCCGAGGTCCCGCAGCGCCAGGGCCAGCGCGAGCGTCCCGCCGAGCGTGTCGCCGTCAGGGTCCACGTGCGCCACCAGCAGGACGCGCCGGGCGGCACGCAGCGCCCGGGCGATGGCATGGCGGACGGTGCCGGCCTGGACGGAGGCGGCGGGGCCCATCACGGCGGGGACGCCCCGGCCGCGCCACCCGGGTCCGTCCCGCCGGGCTCGCCGGTCCCGCCCGCCCCGCCGCGGGGACGCTCGCCGGCGACCTGGCGCAGCAGGGCGACCACGCGCGTGCCGCGCTCGATCGACTCGTCGAGGCGGAAGAGGATCTCCGGAGTGTGGCGCAGTTTGATCCGCCGCCCCAGCTCGGAGCGGACGAAGCCGGTGGCGCGCTCCAGCGCCGCCATGGTCTGCTGCTTCTCCTCGGCGCTGCCCAGCACGCTGACGAAGATCTTGGCGTGGCGCAGGTCGGCGCTCAGCTCCACGTCGGTGACCGAGACGAAGCCGATGCGCGGGTCGCGCAGCTGGCGCTGCAGCACATCGCTGGCCTCGGCCTTGAAGAGTTCCCGCAGCTTCTCCCGGCGCAGTGGACTGGCCATGGTCCCCCCGGGGTCGCCCGGCCCCTCCTCAAAGGATCTCGATGGAGTAGTCGATCAGGTGAGCGCCGGTCTCGCGCTCGATCCACCCCACCAGGCGGTGGAGGATCTGCTGGGCATGGTCCCCCCGGGCGGAGACGCAGGCGAAGCCCAGCACCGCCCGGCGCCAGGAGTCCTGCTGGTCGACCTCGGCCGCGGCGACGCGGTAGTGGCGCTGGGCGCGGTCGAGGAGGCTCTTCACGATGCGCCGCTTGTCCTTCAGGCTCCGGGTCCCGTCCAGCGCCAGCTCCGCCCGCAGCACGCCGATGACCATGGTCCCCGTCTCGCCCGGTGCCGTCAGGTCCGCCAGCCCGCGGCCTGCGGCCGCCGCAGACGCGGGCAGCGGGGTGCCCGCCGCCGGAGCCGGCGCTACGCCGCCGGGACCTCCCGCACCTCGTAGGCCTCGATGACGTCCCCCACCTTCACGTCCTGGAAGCGCTCCAGGCCGATGCCGCACTCGAACCCCTCCGGCACCTCGCGCACGTCCTCCTTGAAGCGGCGCAGGGAGGCGATGCGCCCCTCGTAGACCACGGCGCCGTCGCGCAGCAGCCGCACCTGGGCGCCGCGCACCATCCGGCCCGTGGCGACGTAGCACCCCGCCACGGTGCCGACGCGCGGGATGGCGAAGGTGGCGCGCACCTCCGCGCGCCCCAGCACCACCTCCTCGACCTTGGGCGCCATGAGCCCGCGCAGGAGCTGCTCAATGTCCTCCAGCGCCTCGTAGATGATCCGGTAGAGGCGGATCTCCACCTGCTCCTGCTCGGCCAGCTTGCGCACCGCCGGGTCGGGCCGGACGTTGAAGCCGACGACCACCGCCCGGCTGGCCGCCGCCAGCATGACGTCCGACTCGGTGATGGCCCCCACGCCGGTGTGCAGGATGGTCAGGCGCACGTCCGGGACCTCCAGCCGCGCCAGGGCGCCCTGCAGGGCCTCCACCGAGCCGTGGACGTCGGCCTTCAGGATCAGCCGCAGCTCCCGGCGCCCCTCGGCGGTAAGCTCCTCCACCACGCCGGGGCGTGCCGCGGTCTCCGCGGCCCGCCGCCGCTCGCGACGCTCCTCGGCCAGCGCCTTGGCCAGGCGCTCGTCGCGCACCACCTCCAGCAGGTCGCCGGCGGTGGGCACCGCCTCCAGCCCCAGCACCTCCACGGCCATGGAGGGACCCGCCTCGCCCACGCGCTGCCCGCGCTCGTCCAGCAGCGCCCGGACCCGCCCCGCCACCTCCCCGGCGACGATGGCGTCGCCCACGCGCAGCGTCCCCTCCTGGACCAGCACGGTGGCCACCGGCCCGCGGCCGCGGTCGAGCCGCGCCTCCAGGACCGTCCCGCGGGCCGGCTTGCGCGGGTTGGCCCGGAGGTCGTGGAGGTCGGCCACCAGCAGGATCATCTCCAGCAGCTCCCGCAGGCCGGTGCGCTGCCGGGCGGAGACCGGCACCATGACGGTGTCGCCGCCCCACTCCTCCGGCACCAGCCCGAGCTCGGCCAGCTGCTGCTTCACCCGGTCGGGGTTGGCCTGGGGCAGGTCCACCTTGTTGATGGCCACGATGATCGGCACGCCCGCCGCCCGGGCGTGGTTGATCGCTTCGACCGTCTGCGGCATCACCCCGTCGTCGGCGGCCACGACCAGCACGGCGATGTCGGTGACCTGCGCGCCCCGGGCGCGCAGCGCCGTGAAGGCCTCGTGGCCGGGTGTGTCGATGAAGACGACGCGCCGCCCGTCCACGTCCGCCGTGGAGGCGCCGATGTGCTGGGTGATCCCGCCGACCTCCTGCTCCGCCACGTGGGTGGCGCGGATGGCGTCGAGCAGGGTGGTCTTGCCGTGGTCGACGTGGCCCATGACGGTGACGACCGGCGCGCGCGGCACCGCCTCGGGGTCGGCCGCCGCCGGGCGCGGGCGCGGCGCCACCGCCGGCGCCTCCGCCGCCTCGCGCGGCCTCACCACCGTGCTGCCGAACGACTCGACCACGCGGGCGGCCACATCCATAGGCAGCTGCTGGTTCACCCCGGCCAGCACCCCCAGCTCCAGCAGCCGCCGCACCACGTCCGCCACCGGGAGGTGCAGGCGCGCCGCCAGCTCCCCCACGCCGATGGGGCCGGTGAGCTCGACCTCACTGGGCGCCACCGGCGCAGCCGCCTCCACCGGCTCGGCCACCCGGGGCTCCGGCCGCCGGCCGCGGCGCTCCGCGTGGAACCGGCGCGGCGGCGGGGGCGGCGGGGGCAGGCGGCGCTCCGGCCGTCGCGGCGCCTCGGGCCGCGGCGGGACGGGGACCTCGGGGGGCTTCGGGGGGACCTCAGGCGGGGCGGGCGGCGCCGGGCCGAAGAGCTCGCGGGCCACCTCCTCGGGCGTGAGGACCTCTCGAGCGGCTTCGCGCGGGGGCGGCTTCACCGGCGTGATGCGGATGGGCTCGGCCCGTCCGGGTGCGGGGACCTTGGGCGGTGCGGGCGCCGCAGGCGGCGCCTGGGCGGCCGGTGCCGCCGGTGCCGGCGCCGCGGGCGCGGCCGGTGCGCGGGCGGCGGGCCGCTCGGCGGGCACCTCTCTGGGCGCCTCGCGCGGTGCGGGCTCGACGGACGGCACCGCCGGCGGCGCCGGCGGGGAGGCGGCTGCCGGCGCCTCGGCGGGGCGCCCCTCACGCGCGGGCGGCTCGGGCGCTGGCGGCGGGGGCGGCGTGATCTTGCGGATGGAGAGGATGCGCTCCCCCGCCGGCGTGGTCACGGCCGGCCGCGCTGGCGGGGGAGGGGTCTCGGGCATGCGTGTGCCGTGGGCGGCGACGTGCTCGCGCACCCGCCGCACCGTGGCCTCGTCGAGGGAGGAGGAGTGGCTCTTGACGGAGACCTTCATCCGTCCGAGCAGCTCCATCAGCTCCTTGGTGCCGATCCCCAGGTCCTTCGCCAGTTCGTAGACCCGCACGCGCTACCGGCCTCCCTGCCGCGGCGGGCGGCCCGGGCGCGCCGTCCCGGCCGCGCCCTGCCCGGCGGCAATCCTGATCACCTTTGGCGGCGTCGGCGCCGGACGCGCCAGCAGCTCCCGCAGCGCCGCCCCCACCGACTCGGGGACCGGCACCTCCAGGGCGTGGTCGAGCCGTCGGTGGCGCAGCGCCTCTTCCACACACGCCGCCGTCAGGTCGACGTACGCCCCGCGCCCGGCCGCCTTCCCGGTGGGGTCGACCCGCACCTCACCCGCCGGCGTCCGCACGATGCGGACCATGGCCCGCTTCGGCCGCATCTGGCGGCAGGCCACACACATGCGCTGAGGCACCCTGCGCTGGCGCGCCATCCCGCTCCCGGTCGCCTAGTCGGCGCCCTCCGGCCGCCCTACCGCCTGGGGCACCGCCTCCTCCGCCCGCGGGCGCGCCTCGCCGTCCCCCGGCGCCACGCCCGCGCCCTCCTCACCCGCCGGGACCTGCGCGGACGGTGCCGTCCCGCCCGCCGGGGCCTGGCCCGGCGCCCCGGCGGGGGCCGGCTGCGGCTCCTCCGGCGGCAGGTCGGCGAAGATCTTGGCCGCCTCGATCTCCTTCAGCTGCGTCTCGCTCTTGATGTCGATCCGCCACCCGGTGAGCTTGGCGGCCAGGCGGGCGTTCTGCCCCTCCCGGCCGATGGCCAGGGAGAGCTGGTGGTCCGGGACGATGACCAGCGCCGTCTTCGTCTCCTCGGTCACGTCCACCCGCACGACCTTGGCCGGGCTGAGCGCGGCGGCCACGAACGCGGAGGCCTCGGGGTGCCAGGGGATGATGTCGATCTTCTCCCCGCGCAGCTCGTCGACGATGGCCTGCACCCGGGAGCCCTTGGGCCCCACACAGGCGCCGACCGCGTCGACGTTCTTGTCCCGCGAGGCCACGGCGATCTTGCTGCGGGCCCCCGCCTCCCGGGCGATGGCCTTGATCTCCACGATCCCCTCGTAGATCTCCGGCACCTCGAGCTCGAAGAGGCGCTTCAGCAGCCCTGGGTGGGTGCGGGAGACGACGATCTGCGGCCCGCGCGTCCCCTGGCGCACCTCGACGACGTAGGCCTTCACCCGCTCCCCCTGCCGGTAGGACTCCCGCGGGATCTGCTCGGGCGGGGGCAGCACCGCCTCGATGCGGCCCAGGTCCAGGTAGACGTTCTTGCGCTCGATGCGGTGGACGACGCCGGTGACGATGTCCCCCTCGCGGTCGCGGAACTCCTTGTAGACCAGCTCCCGCTCCGCCTCGCGCAGGCGCTGCAGGACGACCTGCCGGAACGTCTGGGCGGCGATGCGGCCGAAGTCCTTCGGCGTGACCTCCAGCTCGACCATGTCGCCCACCTGTGCCGTGGGGTCGTACTGCTGCACCTCGGCCAAGGCGATCTCGGTCGTGGGGTCGGTGACCTGCTCGACGACGGTGCGCACCTGGTAGACGTGCATGTCGCCCGTCTGCCGGTCCACTTCGATCCGGACGTTCTGGGCCGCCGCCCCGCTGAAGTTCTTCTTGTACGCGGAGAGCAGGGCCGCCTCCACCGCCTCGAACATCACGTCGCGGCCGATGCCCTTTTCCTCTTCCAGCGCCTCCAGCGCGCGCAACAGCTCACCGTTCATGCCTGCCTGCGCCTCCCTGCTTCTCCTCGCCCAGCAACGCCTTGATGGCGGCCTCGTCCACCACCAGCCGGGCCTGGCTCACCTGCGCGCGCGGGATGCGCACAGTGCGCTCCCCCACCCGCACCACCACCTGCCCCTCCACCAGGCCCAGCAGGCGCCCCCGGAAGGTGCGCTGCCCCTCCACCGGGGCCACGGTCCGCACCTCCACCAGCGATCCGGCGAAGCGCTGGAAGTCGCGGTCCCGCCGCAGGGGCCGGTCGAGCCCGGGCGAGGCCACCTCCAGGGTGTAGGCGTGCGGGATCGGGTCGTGCAGGTCCAGCTGGCGGGAGAGCGCCTCCGAGACCCGCGCGCAGTCCTCCACGGTCACGCCGTGGGGTCCCTCGACCAGCACGCGCAGCACCGACCGGGGCCCCTCGCCCACGAGTTCGACGTCGGCCACCTCCAGGCCGAAGCGCGCGGCGATGGGCCGCGCCAGCGCCTCCACCTGGGCTGCGATGCGTTCCCGGGCCATCGCCGTCTCCTCGGGCGGTCCCGGCTCAAAAAAAAGAGCGGGTCGCCGCCCACTCCAGGCCGGAGCGCGGCTCGGACCGCGCCCCACAAGACAGGACGACTATACCACAGCGGCCGCCGCCAAGGCAAACGCGGCGACGCGACTCAGGGGTACAGCCGGGTGATGGTGCGTGGGAAGGGGATGGCCTCGCGCACGTGCTCCAGCCCGCAGATCCAGGCCACCGTGCGCTCGACCCCCAGCCCGAAGCCGGCGTGCGGGACGGACCCGTAGCGGCGCAGGTCCAGGTACCAGGCGTAGGCCGCGCGGGGCAGGCGGTGCTCCTCCAGGCGCCGCTCCAGCAGGTCGAGGTCGTGGATGCGCTGGCCCCCACCGATGATCTCCCCGTACCCTTCGGGGGCCAGCAGGTCCATGGAGAGGACGACCTCGGGGCGGGCCGGGTCGGGCTGCATGTAGAAGGCCTTCGCCCGGGCCGGGTAGCGGTGGACGAAGACCGGACGGTCGAACTGTTGCGCCAGCACCGTCTCCTCGTCGCCGCCGAGGTCCTCGCCCCAGGGCACCGGCTTGCCGGCCGCCGCCAGGCGGGCCAGCGCCTCGTCGTAGCTGAGGCGCGGGAAGGGCGGCTGCACCCGCCGCAGCGCCTCGAGGTCTCGCCCGAGGGTCAGCAGCTCTGCCCGCCGGTGCTCCACCACCTGCGCCACCACCGCACAGACCAGCCCCTCCGCCAGGGCCATGATCTCCTCCAGGTCGGCGAAGGCGGCCTCCGGTTCGAGCATCCAGAACTCGGTGAGGTGGCGGCGGGTCTTGCTGCGCTCCGCCCGGAAGGTGGGCCCCAGCGCGTAGACCCGCCCGAAGGCCATGGCGGTGGCTTCCAGGTAGAGCTGGCCGGACTGGGTCAGGTAGGCCTCCCCCAGGTCGAAGTACGGGGTGGCGAAGAGCGTCGTCGTCCCCTCGACCGCCGCCGGCGTCAGGATGGGCGCGTCGGTGCGCAGGTAGCCAGCCGCCTCCAGGTAGGCGGTGGCCGCCCGCAGTACCTCGGCCCGCACGCGCATGATGGCGTGCTGCCGCTGGCTGCGCAGCCAGAGGTGGCGGTGGTCCATCAGGAACTCGATGCCGTGCGCCTTGGGGGTGATCGGGTACGGCTCGGCCCCGTGGACGACCGTCAGGCTGCGGCCCGCCACCTCCACCCCGCCCGGCGCGCGCGCATCCGCGCGGACCACGCCGCGCACGATCAGGCTGCTCTCCTGGGGGAGGTGGTCGGCCCGGGTGAAGGTCTCGGCGTCCAGGTCCGCGCGGGAGAGGACCACCTGGACGAACCCGGTGCCGTCCCGCACGACCAGGAAGTGGATGCGGCCGCTGCTGCGCCGCTGGTGGAGCCAGCCGCGCACCTCCACCTCCGCCCCCACGTGGCGGGGCAGCGCCTCGATGGCGACGCACGGCGGTGAGGCCACGACCGGTCGGGACATGAGAGCACCCGCTGCCCCGGCCAACGCCCCCTGCGGGCAGCGCTCCGCTCCACTATAGCGCAGCGTCCCGGTCGCGCAGCGCCCGGCGTCGGCCGCCTGACGAGGGCTCGGGCGCCAGCCGGGGGGGGCCGGCGGCCGCCTCCCGCAGCCGCCGGCCGTCCGTTAGCGCTGGCGGACCTGGACCGTGGCGGCGTCCGACTCGATCCCGGCCGGGGTGACGGCGGTGACGGTGATCACGTACGGCCACCCGGCGAAGAGGGGCTGATAGGTCAGCCGCACGACGAACCCGCCGTTCGGGCCGACCTGGGCCTCGCCGGTGGCCAGCCGGACGCCCAGCAGGGCGTCCAGGGTGACGACCACGCGGGCGGCGCCGGGCGCCCGCCCGCGCACCTCCACCGGGCTGCTAATCGCGGCCCCCGCCTCCGGCTGCGTGATCACCGGCCGCGCCGGCCGGGCGGGCGGCTCCTCGCCCACCACCGTCTCGGCGGTGATGCCGTAGACCAGGTTGGTCTGCGGGTTGAGGCGCAACGTCACCACCATGCCGGGGCGCAGGGCGGCCACCGTCCCCTCGCGGCCGTTGATCAGCACCTCCAGGTGCTCGTCGGCCACCCAGTAGGCCTGGCCGTCGCGCAGCAGCAGCGTGCGGCCACCGCCCGCCACGGCGTCGAGGCGCCCCACCACGGTGCGGAACGTCGCCCGCACGCGGAGGGCCTGGTTCCGCGGCCCCAGCGTCACCTCGACGTGGTCGCCCAGGCGGAGCTGGTTCAGGCTCACCGAGCCGCCGGTGTTGGTGGCGACGTTCACCCGGGTGATGGCCGTGTCCGGGGTGACCGCCACCCGCACCAGGGTCGTCCCCTGGTCCACCAGGATCACGGGGTTGTCCCCGGTGCGGAGCTGGACCACCGTGCCGCTCACCATGGCGGCCGCGGTGGGCGCGGGGGCGGGGGCGGGCGCCGGTCCGGGAGGCGGGGCGGCCGCGCCGGTGTAGATCAGCACCGTGCGGGTGGCCTCCTGCCACTGCACCGTGGCGCCGAGCGCCTCGCTGACGAAGCGCAGGGGGACGAGGGTGCGCGCCCCGATGATGCGGGCGGGGACGTCCAGCAGGACGACCCGGTCGTTCACCCGGGCCTGGCGGCTGCCGATCTGCAGCTCCACCACGGTGCCGCCGCGCACCGCCAGGACCGTCTGGGTGGCGGCCTCCCAGTCGACGCTGGCGCCCAGGCGCTCGAAGACCCCGCGTAGCGGGACCAGGACCCGCCCCCCACGCACCACCGGAGGCTGGTCGAACCGGACGCGCCCCCCGTCGACGAAGACCCGGATCGGGGCATCCTGCGCGCCGGTCGGGGCGCTGAGGCTCCCCCCGAGCAGGAGGAGGGTCAGGATCACGACAACGGCGCGATGTGGCATGGCGACCTCCCTTCGGAGGCCGGCCCACGGGCGAGCCGATCGAAGACCAGCCGGCCCGCCGGCGAGCCGCGGCCCGAGGTCGTGCTCAAGGTGCACTACGGATGACGTGCCGGAGAGGGTTTTTTCCCGGGCTTAACGGGGGGTAAACAGCAGGGACGACCTTCCCTGGGGACGCTACCAGAAGTGCGCGTACTTTCCGGCGAAACGCCGTTCCAGTTCCTCCCGGTGCAGGTGGTAGACGGGGCACTCGCGCAGCATGCAGACCTGGAGGGCGGTGTTGCAGAACGCGTCCGGGACCTCCCAGCAGCGGCGGTTGATGAAATAGGCCGCGCAGACCCCCTTGCGCGGCAGGAGGGTCGGGGCCTCGACCGGCAGGTCGCCCGCCCCCTCGGTCGGGCCCCCCGGGGAGGGATCGCGCACCAGCCGCAGGATCGGCCGCGCGTCCGCCGCCGCCGGCGCAGGCGCCTGCCCCTCCATGGCGTCCAGCTCGCGCGAGGCGTCCTGGATCAGGTCCCGGACCCCCCGGCGCAGCTCCTCTCGCCGCTTCACCCGGCCACCTCCTTCGCCGTCCACCGCCGTCACCGGGAGGCCCCCGCCACCGTCTCGGAGGTCTCCCGGGCCATGACCTCCCGGGCCAGCGCCATGTACTCCTTGGCCCCGCGGGACTCCGGCTCGTGCACGAAGAGCGGGACGCCGGCCATCGAGGACTCGACCAGCTTGATGTTGAAGTGGATCGTCGTCTCGAAGACCTTGCCCTCGAAGAAGTCGCGGATCCCCTGGAGGATCTCCTTGCTGATGTTCGTCCGCGCGTCGTACATCGTCGGGAGCACGCCCAGGATCTCCACCTGGTGGCCCACCTCGTCCCGCACCATCTTGAGGGTACGCAGGAGCTGCCGCATCCCCAGCAGCGCGTAGTAGTGGGTCTGGATGGGGATGATCACCGCGTCGCAGGCCACCAGCGCGTTGAGGGTGAGCAACCCGAGCGACGGCGGCGTGTCCAGGATGACGTAGGTGAACTCCTCCACCACCGGGAGGAGCTTCTTGCGCAGGGCGTTCTCCCGGCCGATGCGCGCCGCCAGCTCCAGCTCGGCGGCCGCCAGGTCGATGGAGGCGGGGGCGAGCCACAGCCCCTCCACCCGCGTGGGCGTGAGGATCTCCCGCAGGGCCACCTCCTCGTTGATCAGGACGTGGTAGATGGTCTGGGGCAGGGCGGCGGGGTCGACCCCCACGCTCACCGTGGCGTTGGCCTGGGGGTCGAGGTCGACGAGGAGGCTCTTCCGGCCCGCGAGGGCCAGCGAGGCGCTCAGGTTGACGGCCGAGGTGGTCTTCCCGCAGCCGCCCTTCTGGTTGACCAGCGCGATGACCCGGTACGTGGGGTGCAATCGATCCTCCGTCGCAGCCGGTCTCCGGACCGTCCCGCTCCCCGGATCCTCCGGCGCCATCCGTGGAGGGACCGAGGGGCGTCGGGCGAACCGGTTACCGGCCGGGCGCCCCGCGTCGGGGCGCCATCATGAGATCAGGCGCGTCGCGCGGCGTTCCGCGGCGTTGAGCACCGCCCGGACCGCCGCCTCCTCCGGGATGCGGTCGGCCACGGCGCTGCCGACCAGTCGCTCCTCCACCTCCTCACCGCCCAGGCGGAGCTGGACGATCACCGCCTGGCGCTGGGCGATGGGCTGGGTGACCGCCTCGTCCAGGCGCAGGCGCCACGGCTGCGGCAGCAGGGCGCTGAGGGCCGAGGTCGTGGCGGCGGCGGCCGCCCGGATCGCCGCCCCGGGGGCGGCCTCGGCCGAGCCCACGAGGGTGCGGTCGTCGTGGGCCAGCTCGACGTCCACCCGCACCCGCCCGGCCTCCCGGGCCAGCGTCAGTCGGTTGACGCGCAGCCGTCCCTGCGCCATCTCGCCCTGCTCTTCGACCCCTGTGGAAGCATTTCCTTTGCAGGGGATCCCCCAACGCGCCGCGGCCGGCCCCGCCCGCCCCCGCCCGGCCGTCCTGCGCCCCGCCTGCTCAGGCGGCCACCGCGCCGCGGCTTGCTGCGCCGGCATGGCCGGGGCCCGGCCCACGGGGGTAGAATGATCGGTGCAGCACGTCCCACGGTGCCGGCCCGAAGCGGCGAAAGCGGCGAAAGGAGGCCCGCTATGCGGATCACGGTCAGTGTGATCAAGGCGGACGTTGGGGCCATCGGCGGCCACACGGTGCCGAGCCCGGACGTCCTGGCCATGGCCCGGGAGCGGGTGGCCCGGGCGAAGGGCTCCCTGCTCATCGATGGGTTCGTCTGCCACACGGGCGACGACGTCGCCCTGATCATGACCCACACCCGCGGCGTGGACGACGCCGACGTCCACCGGCTGGCCTGGGACATCTTCATCGAGACCACGGAGCAGGCGAAGCGGCAGGGCCTCTACGGCGCGGGGCAGGACCTGCTGCGCGAGGCCTTCTCTGGGAACGTCCGCGGCATGGGGCCGGGCAGCGCCGAGATCGAGTTCGAGGAGCGCCCCAACGAGGCGTTCATGGTGCTGCTGGGGGACAAGTGCGGGCCGGGGGCGTTCAACCTCCCCCTCTACCTGGCCTTCGCCGACCCGATGTACTCCCCGGGGCTCCTGCTGAGCGAGGGGCTGCACGACGGCTTCCGCTTCCACATCATGGACATGGACCACACCGCGGGGGACCGCATCATCGTGCTGGACGCCCCCGAGCGGCTCTACGACATCGCGGCGCTGCTGCGCGACACCAACCGCTACGCCATCGAGTCGATCTGGTCGCGCAAGTACCCGAACGAGCAGGCCGCCGCCGTGGGCACCACCCGGCTGCGCAACATCGCCGGCCGCTACGTGGGCAAGGACGATCCGCCGGCGGTGGTCCGCGTCCAGAAGATCTTCCCGGCCACCGAGGAGTTCGGCCCGGCCTTCGCCGTGGCCCCCTTCGTGGGCGGGGACACGCGCGGCAGCCACAACCTCCCGCTCATGCCGGTGCCGATGAACACCCCGGCCTCGACCTTCTTCTGCGTGCCCATGGTCTCGGCGCTGGGGTTCTCGGTGCACGACGGGATCCTCACCGGCCCCTCCGACCTCTTCGCCGACCCCTTCTGGCAGCACGTCCGGGACCGGGTGGCGGCGAAGGCCATCGAGATGCGCCGGCAGGGCTTCTTCGAGCCGGCCATGCTCCCCTACTCCGAGCTGGAGTACGGCGGGATCGTCTCCCGGCTGCGGCGGCTGGACCAGGAGTTCACGGTGCGGGACGGCCGGGGCGCCCCCGAAACCGCCCCGGTGGGCAGCCCGGCGGGTGTGGAGGTGGAGGACCCCGACTGAGGCCCGCGTCCCTGGCGGCGATGTGACGGCGGGCGGCCGCACCCGGCCGCCCGCCACGCGTTCAGCCTAG